>JAEUTS010000344.1 GCA_016787005.1 Bacteroidia bacterium | reverse complement strand
TTTGGAGGTATGATCGGCAAAGGTTATTCAGTAAAGGCTGCGCAATTGGAAATGAATATGATAGCCGAAGGTTATTATGCTGTTAAGTGCGTGAAGGAAATAAATAAGGCGTATAATGTCGAGATGCCAATAGTTGATGCAGTGTACCACATTTTGTATGAAAAAATTTCTCCCGCAATTGAAATAAAATTGTTGACAGATAAGTTGTCGTAATTTCTTGGGATCAAATATATCCAAATCGTATTTTAAGTATTCGGCAGCTGTTTTTTTCTTGCCTTTCTTTTTTTTTAACCAACACTTTGTCGGACAGAATAGTTATTTGAAGACTGATACTTCTATTTACATTAAATCGAATATACATGATCCTAAGGTGGACAAAAAGTGGGAGCAAGGAATAAAAGAGATTTCAATTCCTATCAAAAGCATTGATTCGGACGATTTCAAGGATTTGGAATTTTTGAAAAATGTTCTCAAGGATAAACGCGTGATATTGCTTGGAGAAAGCAGTCATCGGGTTGACGAGTATAGTAGGTTGAAAGGGCGTTTGATTAAATTTTTGCATGAACAAATGGATTTTGATGTTTTGGTTTTTGAAAATGGAATGTCTGAAGTTGAATTCATGAATAAAAACAGAGATACACTGAGTGTGGATAGAATGTTAAAGTGCATTCTGTGGATTTGGTCTACAGAGGCCAATAAGAATCTGATGACATACATTAAAAACAACAACAGTCTGCAGGTTGCCGGAATAGACTACCAGTTTAGTTCTAACTATTCATGGCAATATTTCAAACATAAGAATATGTGGTTTGGATATGATTTGTTTAGGGTAGATTCCAATGCCTGTTATTATATTGTCAATAATACGGTAAATCATAACGACAGAAATGGCAAAATCCAATTTGATAGCATAATACATTGTTATATTGACACGTTTAGTTTAGCCCTGAGGCACATCAAAACTAATTTGCCTATATTAATACAGGCACATATTTCTGAAGTAAATTTAAAGTATACGGAGAGAATATTGGAAAACAGGATCCTTTTTTTTAAGGCAATTATTTCTTCAAATGGTAAAAAAGGGTTTCATAGTGACGGTAAAGAATTTTATAATAGAGATTCCATAATGGCAGACAATTTTTTGTTCCTTTTTAGGGAAATTTATCCGGATAGGAAAATAATAGTTTGGGCGCACAATGATCATATTAGTCGATATGGGGGTCTTTTTAAAAACTCATATATGGGCGGCATTCTTAATAAAGAGCTAAAAGATAAGGAATATGTAATAGGTTTATACGGGTATGCTGGTGAAACTGATGATTATAAAAATCGCTTCAATTTTATTAAACCTTCAAAAAATAGTCTTGAAGCGATTCTGCACAAAAACGAATATAAATACTCATTCGTCCCGTTAGAAAAGGAAAGCTTAAATAAGAAAAATGACTGGATGAATAAAAGGGTAAAATCACTTTATTGGGGAGTCACAATTCATAACATAATTCCAGTAGAGAATTATGATGCTGTATTTTTTATTGATAAGGTAAGTGTGCCAATATATGTCGAATAATATGGCTGATATTGATTTTATTTAGTTCATAACTCATATTTGTATAACAACTAATTAAGGTGTAAATTTGTTCCGGTTCTTTAAAATATCCGCTGTAAGCGGAGATTTATCCAGAAAGGTGGAGGGATGCGCCCTGTGAAACCTTGGCAACCCTTCTTTAGTTCAAAGTTCCGGATTTCAAAGTTCAAAGTTCAAAACTTTTAACTTTTTAACTTTAAACTTTGTAAACTTAAAGTGAGAAGGTGCCAATTCGAATCCTGTTTCAGGAAATAGATAAGTCAGAGAAGTTTTGAAAATAATGATCAAAATATGTAATCTCTCCTGACAAGCGCATGAGAGATTTTTTTTTGACTTCTTTTGAAAGATAAACGAATACAAACGATAGATAATTCATAAAAAATAAAACAAATCCAGCTCCTCTCCTTTGGAGAGGCGGGGGTGAGGCCCATGACAGACACACTAAAAAGATTTTCGAACAGGGTAGAGAATTATGTTAAGTACCGCCCGGGTTATCCTTCAGAAATGTTTTCTTTTCTGATTAAACAGAAAGTTTTGAAAAGCGATTCAGTTATAGCTGATATTGGTTCCGGAACAGGCATTTCTTCCAAATTGTTTCTTGATAATGGTAATGTTGTTTATGGGGTTGAGCCTAATAAGGAAATGAGAGAGGCTGCTGAGCGGATGCTTGGTGGCAACAAAAATTTTAAAAGTATTAATGGAAAGGCAGAGGCAACGACACTTAAAAATAAAAGTGCTGATATAGTTATTGCTGCACAGGCCTTTCATTGGTTTGATGGTGAGTTGTTTAAAAAAGAGATCGTGCGGTTGCTGAAACCAAACGGGTATATTGTTTTGATCTGGAACGATCGTTTGATTGATGAATCAGAATTTTTGATTGAGTACGAAAATTTATTGCACAATTTTTCTGTTGATTATGCGGAGGTGAATCACAAGAATATTACAAACAAAGAGATCCGTAATTATATTTTATCGGTCATTGATAACAAAAGTTTTAACGAATCCTCTTTTAAAAATTTCCAAGAGTTTGACTACGAGGGACTGAAGGGTCGTTTGTTGTCATCATCATATGTTCCTACCGAAGAGCATCCGAAGTATAACGAAATGCTCATAGAGTTGAAAAGAATATTTGACACATTTAGCAAAGATGGCATGGTAAGATTCGAGTACAGTACCAATTTATATTTCGGACAATTAAAGTAAATCCCGCGAGCTGCTCACCAAAATTAGTTGCCTTTACCTTTCTCCTTTGGAGAAGGTCTCCGCATGAGGTGGATGGATGAGGCGAGGGCTTGGGGTAAGGTTTATGACAGATATACGTAAAGAACTTGAAAAACGGATTTTGGTAATTGATGGTGCTATGGGCACTATGATCCAACAGTATAAACTTGAAGAAAAGGATTACCGCGGAGAGCGATTTAAAGATTGGGAGAGTGACCTGAAGGGTAATAATGATCTGCTGTCTATTACGCAGCCGGATATTATTAAAACCATCCACAAAGAATACCTGAAGGCAGGCGCTGATATTATTGAGACTAATACATTTAACGCGCAAAAAATTTCATTGGCCGATTATCATATGGAATCGTTGGCCTATGAACTTAATTTGGCATCTGCGAAAGCTGCAAAGGACGCGGTCAGAGAATTTGAACTTGAAACCCGGAACCCGAAACCCGGAACCCATTTTGTAGCTGGCGCTGTAGGTCCGACCAACCGCACACTTTCACTTTCCCCTAATGTAAATGATCCGGGTTATCGTGCTGTAAACTGGGATCAGGTTGTTGAGGCGTATAGCGAACAAATTCGCGGATTGGTTGATGGTGGTGTAGATATTATTTTAATTGAAACGGTCTTTGATACACTCAATGCGAAAGCAGCCCTCTTCGCAGCGCAACAAGTGTTTGATGAAAGAGGAAAGGTGTTGCCAATTATGGTTTCAGGTACAATTACCGATGCGAGTGGTCGTACACTCTCGGGCCAAACGGTTGAAGCATTTTTGAATTCGATCAGCCATGTAAATTTATTAAGCATTGGCCTGAACTGCGCATTGGGAGCTAAAGAGATGAGACCATATCTTGAAGAGCTTTCTGAAAAAGCACCTTTTTATATCAGTGCATATCCTAATGCGGGTTTGCCTAACCAGTTTGGTGAGTATGACGAGACCCCACATGATATGGGTCATCAGGTACATGAGTTTTTGGCAAGTGGTTTTATAAATATAGTTGGAGGTTGTTGCGGTACAACTCCGGATCACATCCGGCATATTGCTGAAGATGCACGCAAAACAAAACCCCGTAAAATTCCCAGGGTTGAACCTTATTTGCGTTTAAGTGGCCTGGAGCCGGTTACGCTGAGACCTGAATCAAATTTTATGAATGTTGGGGAACGTACCAACGTTACGGGTTCACGAAAATTTTTAAAACTTATTAAGGAGAATATGTATGATGAGGCACTTGCTATTGCCCGTGAACAGGTGGAAGGCGGGGCACAGGTGATTGATATTAATATGGATGAAGGCATGTTGGATGCTGAAATGGCCATGACTAAATTCCTTAACCTTATTGCATCAGAACCTGATATTTCAAAAGTTCCGATAATGATTGATTCTTCGAAATTTCATGCAATTGAGGCGGGTTTAAAATGCATCCAGGGGAAAGGAATTGTGAATTCCATCTCCCTTAAGGAGGGAGAAGAAGCATTTATTGAGCATGCAAATAAAGTGAAGCGTTATGGGGCTGCTGTTATTATAATGGCTTTTGATGAAAAAGGTCAGGCCGATACATTGGATAGAAGAAAGGAGATATGTGCGCGTGCATATAAAATATTGGTGGAGCAGGTGAAATTCCCGCCACAGGATATTATTTTTGACCCTAATATTTTTCCTGTTGCTACAGGTATGGATGAGCACCGTAAAAATGCCATCGACTTTTTTGAATCAACCAAATGGATCAAACAAAATTTGCCGTTTGCCAAAGTGAGCGGCGGAGTGAGTAATGTTTCGTTCTCTTTCAGGGGCAATGACCATGTTAGGGAAGCTATTCATGGTGCTTTCCTGTATCATGCAGTAAAGGCGGGTATGGATATGGGTATTGTAAACCCTGGCCAGTTGCAGGTGTATGATGACATTCCCAAGGACTTGTTGACATTGGTGGAAGATGTATTATTTGACAGGCATGATGAAGCAACTGAACGCCTGATAATGCACGCTGAACAACTTAAGGGTGTTGGAAAGCAGAAGCAAGAGAAAGATGAAGAATGGAGAAAGGGTACGGTTGACGAACGTTTGAGCCATGCCTTGGTAAAAGGCATTATAGAATACATAGATGTGGATGTGGAAGAAGCCCGCCAAAGATCTGCCCGGACATTGGATGTGATAGAAGGTCCGCTGATGGCAGGAATGAATGTTGTAGGTGATCTGTTTGGCAGTGGAAAAATGTTTTTACCCCAGGTGGTGAAAAGCGCCCGTGTAATGAAAAAGGCTGTAGCTTATCTCTTGCCTTTTATGGAGGAAGAGAAAAAGAAAAGCGGTTCGACACAAAAAACAGCCGGTAAAATCTTAATGGCTACTGTAAAAGGGGATGTGCACGATATCGGAAAGAATATTGTAGGGGTGGTATTGGCCTGTAATAATTACGAGATCATTGATCTGGGTGTGATGGTTTCATGCGATAAAATATTAGCTGCCGCAAAGAAAGAAAATGTAGATATTATAGGGTTGAGCGGGCTGATAACACCATCACTTGATGAGATGGTGCATGTGGCTAAGGAGATGGAGCGTGAAGGTTTCTCGATCCCGCTTTTGATTGGGGGTGCAACAACTTCAAAAGTACATACCGCTGTGAAGATTGCGCCTCATTATAAACACCCCGTTGTACATGTAAATGATGCATCTAAATCGGTTCCGGTAGCGAGCAGCCTTATTTCAAAGGAGCTTCGTGGAGAGTTTATGAAGGGTATTGAGATGGATTATGTTCGTGTGCGTGAACAAAATAAAAACGCGCAGTCACAAAATAAATTCATTTCGTTACCGGAGGCTCGAAAAAATAAATTTAAAACCGATTGGGATAAAACGTCTATTACTAAACCTTCTTTTCTTGGGAATAAAGTGTTTGATAATTATTCTTTAGCTGAAATTGCCGACTACATTGATTGGACACCTTTTTTTCACAGCTGGGAGATGAAGGGTAGTTACCCGAAAATTTTCAATGATCCTGAAAGGGGAGTTGAAGCAAAAAAATTATTTGATGATGCCCAGGCAATGTTAAAGAAAGTGATTTCTGAGAAGTGGTTAACAGCCCGAGCGGTCATTGGTTTGTATCCTGCAAACTCAGTTGGAGATGATGACATTGAAGTTTATGCCGACGAAAAGAGAACAACGGTACAAGCTGTTTTTCATACCATTCGTCAACAAACAAAGAAACCTGAGGGACAAGCTAATTTAGCTCTTGCGGATTTTGTTGCTCCTAAACCAGAAACCTTAAATCCTAAATCCCAAATCCCGAATCCCAAATCTGCACTTGATTACATTGGCGCTTTTGCAGTAACCACAGGTATCGGTATTGATAAATGGGTTGAAAAGTTTGAAAAGGACCATGATGATTATAGTGCAATTATGTTGAAAGCATTGGCTGATCGTTTAGCGGAAGCATTCACTGAATTGCTGCATGCAAAAGTCCGGAGGGAATATTGGGGTTATGCCAAAAATGAAACGTTAACCAATGAACAATTAATTAAAGAGGAATACACCGGCATTCGTCCTGCTCCCGGTTATCCTGCTCAACCTGATCATACCGAGAAGCCTGATCTCTTTAGATTGCTGGATGCAGAAAAAAACACAGGGATTCATTTAACCGATAGCATGGCCATGTTCCCAACGGCCGCCGTAAGTGGTTTATATTTCGCTCACCCACAATCTCAGTATTTCGGAGTCGGAAAAATTACCAAAGAACAAGTGGAAGATTACGCAAAACGTAAAGGCATGAGTCTTCAGGAAGCCGAAAGATGGCTCGGGCCGGTATTGGCTTATTAATAACTCAGCTCTGTATTCTATTCCTTAATAAACTTCTGCACACTATTGTTTGCGCCCGAATTAAATTTAATGAAGTATACACCACTTGGCCATTCACTAATGTCATAGCGCTGTTCAAGCTGGGTTGTACCTGTGGAATATACCTTCTTTAGGAATTGCTGTCCCTGAATGTTGCTTATTTCAATGGTAACATTAATTATATTCAAGCCATTCGCTAACACAATTAACTGACCGGATGCCGGATTAGGCATGATATTAAATATATTTTTAGTATCAAGACGGGCTATTCCAACACACGTGGAAATGTGAATTATTTGTTGAGCTGAATCAATACAGGAATTAGTATCCGTATACGTATAATTCACTGTATGGTTGCCAACTCCGGCTGCTACAGGATCAAAAATGTTGCCACTTACGCCAACGCCACTGTAGCTGCCACCTGTGGGTGAGCCTCCGCTAAGCACTACCGGATCCATATTGCTGCAGAGTGTATCTATACTCTGAGGCAGTGTAAATGTAACAGCAGGTTTTGGAAATATTTTTACAACAATGGTATCGTGCCCGATACAACCGGCGCCCGAAGTAGCAGCTACCCAGATCGTATCAGAGGCTGACACGATGAGTGAAGTATCGGTGGTAGCGTTTCTCCATAAATATGTATTGACCGAGGTTCCCGCAATTAACTTTACAGGCCCGCCGCATGCTGTTGTATCACTTCCTAAATTAACAACAGGATTAGGATTTATAGTAACTTTTACAGAATCTGTATTTGAACAACCATTTGCATCAGTGACAGTAATGGTATAAGTAGTTGTTAAAGTTGGGTTGGCTATTGGATTATTAATGGCAGGATTGGTTAAGCCTGTTATTGGCAGCCAGCTAAAACTTATACCTCCGCTTGCATTAAGTGTGGTTGATGCACCCGGACAAATTGAGGCATCCGTTCCTGCGTTTGCGAGGGGTAAATTATTTACTGTGATTACAACACTTGATGTTGCATTACAATTAAATGAATTTGTTACAGTAACTGTATATGTTGTAGTCGACAACGGAGTGGCTACCGGGTTATCAATATTAGCAACACTTAAACCTGCTGTTGGTAGCCAGGAATAGCTTATGCCTCCTCCCGCGGAAAGTTTTTTGCTTTTACCCGCGCATAGAGTGGTGTCTGCTAAAGCGGTTGCGGTTGGTAATGGATTAACCGTAACAACAACGGCATCTGTTTGGGAACAACCTAAAGCATCAGTTACAGTTACAGTGTATGTGGTATTTGCGGAAGGATTGGCAACAGGTTTATTTATTGCCGGGTTATCGAGTCCTGTCCCGGGCAACCAGCTATAAGTTGTTCCTCCGCTTGCGTTAAGCGTTGCTGATGTCCCGGTACAAATAGCAACGTCTGTTCCTGCATCGGCAGGAGGTAAATTATTCACAGTTATTTTAACAGTGGAGGTTGCACTGCAGCTGAAAGAATTGGTTACAACAACAGTATAAGTAATAGTTGAAAGTGGAGTTGCTTTCGGGTTGGCGATATTAGCTGCACTTAAACCGGTAGCAGGTAACCACGAGTAACTAATGCCGCTTCCTGCGGAAAGTTGTTTGCTCTTGCCAGCGCACAATGTTGTGTCTGCTAATGCGCTTGCAGTTGGCACAGGATCAACAGTTACATCTGTAGCATCGGTTGCGGTACAGCCCAATGCATCTGCAACGGTTACAGTATACGTGGTGGTAGTTAAAGGTTTTGCATACGGGTTTCCAATATTTGTGGCACTCAGTCCTGTTGCCGGCAGCCAGCTGAATGTAAGGCCGCCTGTGGCATTTAGATGAACGCTGTCACCGGAACATACGTTGACATTAATACCTGCAAATGCTATCGGAAGATCAATAGTTGCGGTAACGGGCACTCTGTAGGTTCCTGGACAGCTGCCAACATAATAAGTTGTTGTTGAATTCAGGATCGGTGTGGTAAATGTTGTGCCTGTATTTAAAAGGTTTCCTCCTACAGGAGCGTCATACCACATTAATGTTGTGCCTGATGGAGGATTGCCATTTAATGCTGAAGTCAGCGTTGCCGTTGTGCCTTTGCAAATGGTGTCACTTATTGTTGCGATCGTGAAATTAGTAATGGTTTTATTAGTACTGCCTTTGCAACCTTTTGTAGCTCCATTCGGGGTGAATTCAATTAATGCTCCCGAATTTGTAATTCCATTATCGCCGCCATTTGCTGTTTGAGTAATTGTTCCATTTGACAAACTGATGTACCCTCCTCCTCCTCCTCCTCCCGGGCCTTCAGCTTCATTTATGGGACCGGTATATCCCGGCCCGGCTTCCAGGTTTTGATTACCACCTAAACCTCCGTTTGCAATCG
>JAEUTS010000322.1 GCA_016787005.1 Bacteroidia bacterium | reverse complement strand
AAGGATTCGGGACGAAGAAAAATTTGAGAACCTTGAAAAGCTGAAGTTGCAGTTAGGAAAAGATAAACAGCATACCTTGAAAACATTTGCAAAATTAAATTCTTGAAGAACATAAATCTATCGGTTGTTATTGTATTTGCTGTGCTTTTTGTATTGCCCTATAGCGACACAAAGGCTCAGCAGCTTGATTCATTAACACTTGATACTTTACAGCCTTTTACAAGCCTCCAGGAGGCCCTGAAGCAGCCCGAAAAAGTGGTGAAGCTGGAGTTGCGGAGAAATAAGCTTAAAGAAGTTCCTCCCGAGGTTTTTCTGTTCAAAAATCTGCAATACCTTGATCTGAGCAAAAACTCAATAAAAGTACTGCCTCCTGAAATTGACAGTTTGCAGGCCTTGCAAATTCTAATCTTAAAAAAGAATGATCTTGTAACACTTCCGAAGCAGATTGGTCATTTGAAAAATCTTATCGTTTTAGATGTCAGTCAGAATGACCTGGTCACTTTGCCGCCTCAGATCGGCGATCTTGAAAATCTTGAAGTTCTTGAATTATGGGACAATGACCTTGGCGATTTTCCTGAACAAATGGCCTACCTCTTTAAATTGAAAGAGCTTTATCTGCAAAGCATTCTTATTGACGAAGATGAGCAGCAGCGCATCAAGGGGATGCTTCCTAAAACGAACATTCACTTTTCTCCAAGCTGTAAGTGCAAGACGCAGTAATAGGTTGGCTATGCATCATTGTTCCCGTACTAAAATATCCATCTTATCATTATCGTTTTCGGCCAACCTGGTTTTGAACTGATGCTCAATTGCGCCATTGAGTTCGGCAATATTGTTTACAGGTGAGTCGAATACAGGAAAAGAGATCTTTTTATATTTCGCTTTCTGTATAAATTGATTAAAATATTCCGGGTTTTGTCCCCACTTTTTTCTGTATACCATAACATCGGGCTGGTATTTCAGATCTTCAGATAAATTTTTGTTCATGAAACCGAGCGTGACTTTACAATTCAAATAAAAAATATAGGATAATTCTTCATAATTCGTGGCGAGAACAAGGTTCTCTGTATTCTTATAGTTTTCCGCTATGTATGGAATAATGTAATCAAGCGGTCCTTTTAATTGATGTGTGATCTGGTAAATGTATTTCTTTTCGTAGTTTATTTTCTCACCCATATTAATTGCAACAAGCCTAACCAGGATAACAAGCATAGCAAGCTTTGTAATAGTTCCAACTGTACTTTTCATGTGGGAGGAAATATATTTCAATATGCTTACCAGGTCCAATAACATAATAAGTACCAGTATGGGCTGTAAAACAATAAAGTATCTTGTAAATAAAACGACCGGTAACTTGGCTGTAATTAAACAAAACAAAATGAAGAATATGGTCATCAGAAGTGAAAGCCTTTCCATTTTATACTCCTGAACTGCCCCCTTTTTGTTTTGTTTGTAAGTAATGTACCAGGCAATTAGTTGTACGCACTTGACAAAAAATGCAGGGTAAAAAAACTCGTGCATTTTAATAACATCAATAATGTGATTGAATGCTGAAAAGTATTGTTCGGTGGTCATCCCGGCATAGCTATTCGCTCTTGACGCCGTGCTGAATGTATCATAAAGAATGGTGAAGGGAGCGAGCAGGATAACGGATGTAAGAACAGGTGATGTGTTTTTAAAAAGTGTTTTGATCTCCTCCCACACAGAACGGTTTTTTTCATTTGCTGACAGGTAAGAATACAGACGGCAGACAAATTCATAAATACCAAGAGACGCACAGCCGGCAGAAAAACAAACAACATTGATTTGGTATGCAATAAATAAGATCAGGGTCATTGATAACAAATATTTTTTAAAAGAGTAGTTGCCATGAAAAAAATATTGAATAACGACATGAAAAAAGAGTGAGGTTGTAAAGATGACCAAGGAATAATACCGGGCTTCCCTGAGATGAAGGAGAAGTATAACTGAAAAGAGTTCAATGATAATAAATGCAATAATAAATTTTTGATAGGTTCTTTTGTCTGAAAAAAAGCCGCTTAAAGAAGCCGCGAAAATTATTAAGCCGATCACACCCATTATGGCAAAAGGAATTCGTGTTAAAGCCGTTTTAAGGTAGAGGTCTTTTGCATAGTGGGAAAGAGCGGCCCCGATAGTCGCGAAATAATAAGTGCCCCAGGGCATTGAAACATTCGAGTCATTCGATTTTTTATAGCCGATCCAAGTCGAATCCACGGGCAGGTAAATAATGTTTTTCCCATCGTGCACTTTGGGGTAGCCAAACTCCAATATTTTTTCCGCGGTCACGAGGGTCTCTGATTCATCATTCCAAAGTAGCGGGTATGAAATATTTTTAAAGGTGCCGATACAAAATATCAGCGTGAGCAGTACAATGATGCTATTTAAAAAAAGCGGATTAGTGGTAGTCGATTTGGGATTTTTATTTTTTTGTTTCTCCATTAAGCTATTCTATATTTTACCGGCAAGTGTTATTTTACCCTGATAAGTATCTCCGTTTTATCGGCTTCGTTTGTTGCCATTTTGGTTTTAAAC
>JAEUTS010000228.1 GCA_016787005.1 Bacteroidia bacterium | reverse complement strand
GCAAATCGGCCGCGTTAAATGTTGCTTTTGAAACTGCCCTTGGAGATGTAATAATAACAATGGATGCCGACCTTCAGGATAGTCCGGATGAGATCCCCGGTCTGTATAAAATGATCACAGAAGAAGGTTTCGATCTGATCTCGGGCTGGAAGAAAAAAAGATACGATCCCATAAGTAAAACCATCCCTACCCGATTGTTTAATAGGGTAACACGAAGCATATCCGGCATACGCCTCCACGATTTTAATTGCGGTTTAAAAGCGTATAAAAAAGATGTGGTAAAAAGCATTGAAGTGTACGGCGAGATGCATCGCTACATACCTGTTATTGCCAAGTGGGCCGGCTTCACTAAAATTGGTGAAAAAACTGTCCAACACCAGGAACGCAAATACGGCAAAAGTAAATTCGGCATAGAACGCTTTATCAATGGCTTTCTCGACCTGATGACCATTACTTTTGTCTCAAAATTTGGCAAACGTCCCATGCATCTTTTCGGACTGCTTGGCTGCATCATGTTCTTTATCGGTTTCATGGCGGCAGTTTACCTGGGAGCTGCCAAACTCTATTGTGTTTACCACCACCTGCCCGCACGGTTGCTTACACAGCGTCCTTCGTTTTACATTTCGTTGACTACAATGGTGATTGGCACTGTTCTGTTTTTAGCGGGCTTTATTGGTGAGCTTATTTCACGCAATTCACCTATACGGAATAATTATCTTATTGAGAAGAAAACAGGGAATTAAGGAGACAGGAGTTAGGATACAGGAATTAGGAGACAATTAAGTGACAACATACACTTCTTAATTCGTTATTCAAATGTTCGATTGTTCGTTATTCAATTGCTTAGAAAATTCTAAATAGAATATTGCAACATTAATTATGTTTGGCGAAGAATCTGCGAAAAGCAAACAACTAAAAAACATCATAGTAGGTCCCGCTTTCCCTTTGCGGGGAGGTATCGCAAATTTCAATGAAGCGCTCTGTCGTTCATTTATTAAAGAGGGTATTAACTCTTCCATCATTTCTTTCTCCCTCCAATATCCAGACTTTTTATTCCCCGGTAAAACACAATACGATAAAAGCTCCTCAAGGCCGCACGATGTTAAGATAAAAACACTTATCAGTTCCGTTAACCCCATCACCTGGTATAAAGCAGCACAGCACATAAAAAAGGAAAATCCCGATTACATCATTATACGCTATTGGCTTCCATTTATGGCACCCTGCCTGGGCACTATTGCCCGGCTCGTAAAGTGGAAAACCTCCATCAAAGTAATCGTTATTGCTGATAATATTTTACCTCACGAAAAACGCTTCGGCGATGAATCGCTTACCAATTACTTTATCAAGTCGTGTGATGCGTTTGTGGTCATGTCGCATAGTGTAATGAATGATCTGAAAAAATTCATTCCCGATCCCAAAGCCGTTTTTTTACCCCACCCTATTTATGATATTTTCGGTGAAAAAATTACACGGGAGGAAGCCCTTCAACACCTTGGATTCAGGCAAAGTTATCGTTACCTTTTATTTTTTGGTTTTATACGAAAGTATAAAGGGCTTGATCTTTTACTTAAAGCAATGGCCGATAACCGCGTACGAAATTTAAATTTAAAACTTCTGGTTGCAGGTGAATGTTATGAAGATCTTGCTTATTACAACAACATTATAAAAGAGAACAGAATAGAAGGCAACGTAGTAATAAAGGCCGATTTTATTCCGGCAACTGAAGTAAAAAATTATTTTTGTGCCGCCGATCTCATCGTTCAACCCTACCGTACTGCTACACAAAGTGGTGTCACACAGATCGCTTATCATTTTGAGCGGCCTATGCTTGTAACAGATGTTGGCGGCCTGGCCGAAATAGTGCCGCATTTAAAAGCGGGTTATGTTGTTCAACCTACCCCTGAAGCCATTGCCGACGCCCTTGTTCATTTTTACACAAATGATAAGGAAAAGGAGTTTACCGCCAACGTTATATCCGAAAAAAAGCGTTTTTTATGGAGCACTTTCGTACAAGGTGTTTCAGAGCTTTATGAGAAAATATAGGATTCCGGATGCATTCGGAATGGTTATTGTTTAAGGCATGTATAAGCCTTTTCTTATCTTTACATACAATATGTTACGCCTTAAACTGTTATATTTTATAGCATTCCTTTCTTCCACCTTTGTTTTTGCACAGGTGAAAGATTCCCTCAACCGTATTGATAAAAACGGACTGAAACAGGGCCATTGGATCAAAAAAGATGATAAGGGCAATGTAATCTATAATGGTTCGTTTATAAATGATAAGCCGGTGGGTACATTCACTTACTATTATCCGACCGGTAAAACCAAATCTATAACTACCTTCTACACGAAAGACAACTCCGCTTTTACCCGATTATTTAGTCCTGATGGAAAAAAGATCATGCATGGAAAAGTGTTCGGAACTCTGAAAGACAGCACCTGGACCTATTACGGCGATAATGATTCTATAGCATCGGTAGAAAATTACCTGAAAGGAAAAAAGAACGGACTGTTTTTATCGTATTTTAAAAATGGCAAATTGCTTGAACAAACCTCTTATAAGAATGACCTGATGGATGGTCCGTATAAACAATACCTTGAAAATGGCGCACTGCGCATGGAATATAATTACGTAAAAGGCTTGCGCGATGGCAAAGCAAAATTTTATTACCCTTCCGGCCAGCTAAGTATTGAAGGACTTTACCTCCGTGATTTTAAAGACGGTACCTGGAACTATTATTCTGAATATGGGAGCCTTGACTGGCAGGTGGTTTATAAGAAAAGCAATATTATTAAATCAAAACGATTCAATGGTATTGAAGAAGAAAGTTATCCCAGTAAATTATTGAAATCAAAAGTAACCTTTAAAAATGGGCTGAAGAATGGCCCTTTTACTGAATATTATGATTCGGGAAATATTAAACAAGAGGTAATCCCAGCTAAGGATGGTTACCCTGAAGAAACGAAGGAAGTTATCGCCGATCAAAAAGTAAAACGTAAAGGAAACTATTTAAATGATAAACTGGACGGCACAGTGACTTATTATAAATTGGATGGAACAATTGAGAAGGAAGAAACGTATAAAGCAGGAGAGTTGGTTAAGTGAGAAGCTGGAAGTCGGAAGATGGAAGACCGAAGTCGGAAGACGGAAGTTGATTACTACAACACTTCGGACTTCGGTCTTCTGACTTCGGACAAAAAAACTAAAGGAATTGAATTCATAATTGGTTATCTGTACATGAGTAAAAAAGGGAAAGTACTGGTTGCAATGAGCGGTGGAATTGACAGTTCCATTGCAGCTATGCTTTTGCATGAACAGGGCTATGATGTTATTGGCATAACCATGAAAACATGGGACTATGCCTCATCCGGTGCTTCAAAAAAAGAAACAGGCTGCTGCAGTCTCGACTCGATTAATGACGCCCGAATAATGGCTGTGAATCATGGATTTCCACATTATATTTTAGACATACGCGAAGAGTTCGGCGATTTCATCATCGATAATTTTGTGGATGAATATTTAGCGGGACGCACACCTAACCCTTGCGTGCTGTGCAATACGCATATTAAGTGGGAAGCTTTATTAAAAAGAGCCAACATGCTTGGCTGTGATTACATTGCCACAGGGCACTACGCACAAGTAAGACAAGAAAATGGCCGCTATGTTATTTCAAAAGGATTGGATGAACACAAAGACCAGAGTTATGTACTGTGGGGACTTAGCCAGGAGAGCCTGAAGCGTACCATATTCCCTTTAGGCCACATGCGCAAAAGTGAAATAAAAAAAATGGCCATTGATCGCGGTTATGTTGAACTGGCTAACAAAAGTGAAAGCTATGAAATTTGCTTTGTGCCCGATAACGATTACCGCGGCTTTTTAAAACACAGAGTCTCCGGGCTTGAAGAGCGTGTGGACGGAGGCGATTTTGTTTTATCGGACGGAACAGTTGTAGGCAAACACAAAGGCTATCCCTTTTATACAGTAGGCCAACGCAAAGGTCTTGAGATCGCAATGGGTGAACCGATGCACGTACTTGAAATTGTACCGGAAACAAATACTGTTGTTTTGGGAACCAAAGAAGATCTTGAAAAGCAGGAAATGCGTGTACGGAACTTTAATCTTGTTAAATACTCAACCCTCCCTGAAAATTTTGAAGCCTTAACAAAGATCAGGTACAAAGATCCCGGAAGTTTAAGCAATTTAACTATTGAAGACGGCATAATTAAAGTATTGTTCCATAATAAAGTATCTGCAATCGCTCCCGGGCAATCAGCAGTTTTTTATGAAGGAAATGATCTGATAGGTGGTGGTTTTATTGAAAGGAAAAGGTAGTTATTGGGTTATTGAGTTATTAAGTTATTGAGTTATTACAAACCGGCATTGCCTGAACAACTTAATAACCTAATAACTGATAACTACTTAGTACAAAACAAAAAATGAAAAAAATTCTCTTCTTAATAATAGCAGCGACAACTATTTATTCCTGTAAAAAAGATCAGGATACGTCCGCTCTCGACATAGGCTATGGTTATTTCCCCAACCAGTCCGGTAAATATATTATTTACGATGTTGACTCTATAGTAAAAAACAGCTTCACAAAGCAAGTTGACACATTTAAGTTCCAGGTAAAAGAAGTCATCGAGTCGGTATTTAATGACAACACAGGCCGCCCCACTTTACGCCTTGAACGTTACCGGAAATATTACAGTAAAACAGTTGCATACGATTCAATGTCATGGGTACTTACCGATGTATGGTCAGCTAACCTCACTTCAACAAGTGCCGAAAAGGTGGAAGAAAATGTACGGTATGTGCGGCTTATTTTCCCGGTTGAGAAATATAAAACGTGGAACGGAAATGCGTATAACACCATTGGCGAATGGAATTATAAATACACCGAAATTGATAAAGCAAAAACCGTCGGCGGCATAGCATTCGATTCCACACTGACTGTCGTTCAATTTGAGGATGAAAACCTAATAGATAAAAAATATTACAGGGAAATGTATGCCAAAAATGTTGGATTGATATACAGGCAGATCATTGATGTACATTCCGATTCAATACAAACCGCTGTGCCAATAATGAACCGTGTTACAAGTGGTATTATAAAATATACCGCAACTATTAATAAATTTGGAGGGTAACCCCCTAAATCCCCCAAATGGGGGACTTGCCTGTGCACGGAAAAGCCCACACATTTGTTGAATTTAGGGAGCCGAATAGGATCAGCAACACTGAATTCTTAACACAATAATTGTTATTTTTGAGTTAAACTATTTAAAAGTCCCCCTTGGGGGATTTAGGGGGCCCATGAAACAATACCACGACTTAATGCGCCATGTAATGGAACATGGCACAAAAAAAACAGATCGCACCGGAACCGGAACCCTCAGTGTTTTCGGGTACCAGATGCGTTTTAATTTACAGGATGGATTTCCGTTGCTTACTACCAAAAAGCTTCACACAAAATCAATCATACACGAATTACTCTGGTTCCTGAAAGGCGAGACCAATATTAAATACCTGAAAGAGAACGGCGTGACCATATGGGACGAATGGGCCGACGCGAACGGCAACCTTGGCCCCGTATACGGCTACCAATGGCGCAGCTGGCCAACACCCGATGGCCGGCACATTGACCAGATCACACAACTCATTGAACAGATCAAAAAAAATCCCGACTCGCGCCGCTTAATTGTAAGTGCCTGGAACGTTGGCGAAATTGAAAAAATGAAACTCCCCCCCTGCCACGCGTTCTTCCAGTTTTATGTGGCCGACGGCAAATTAAGCTGCCAGCTTTATCAGCGCAGTGCCGATATATTTTTGGGAGTTCCTTTTAACATTGCATCTTATGCCCTATTGACGATGATGGTAGCACAAGCCTGTAACCTGGCGTATGGCGATTTTGTACATACACTTGGCGATGCCCATTTGTACTCCAATCACCTTGAACAAACCAAACTTCAATTGTCGCGCGACCTCAAACCATTGCCAACCATGAAGATAAATCCTGCCGTTAAAAGTATTTTCGATTTTAAATTCGAAGATTTTACGCTGGAAAATTACGATCCTCACCCGCATATTAAAGCTGCTGTGGCGGTATGAGTAACAAAAAAATGATCATCTCCAGCATAGCCGCCGTTGCCCGTAACAATGTAATTGGAAAGAACAACCAATTGATCTGGCGCCTGCCTGCCGACATGAAATATTTTAAGGATATTACAGAAGGGCATTGTGTGATCACGGGGCGGAAAAATTATGAATCGATACCGCCAAAATTCAGACCACTTATAAACCGGACGAATATAGTTGTTACCCGGCAAAAAAATTACCCGGCACCTGGGGCTATTGTAGCAAATTCAATAGAAGACGCTATTGAAATGGCCCGCCAAAAAGGCGAAACAGAAGTCTTCATTATTGGTGGTGCTGAGATCTATAAACAAACCATGTCGGTTATAGATAAAATTTATCTTACCGAAGTGCATCATGTATTTGATGGCGATGCATATTTCCCGGAAATTGACAAAACCAAATGGAAAGAGATAAGCCGGAAAGCAATGCCAATAGATGAAAAGCACAAGTATGCGTACACTTTTTGTGTTTTGGAGAAAATCTGAGTAATTTTACTGCATACTGCGCAGCTTAACCGTATATTATTCAACCGGCAAGCGAAGCAGTAGTACTCCAAACTCAATAAAAATGAAATAGCCATAATCCTTCGGCATACCAACCTGGATGGATATGGCGTATTCCATGTGACAAACAGCAACTTATAAATTATATACACATGAAAGGAAAACCACTTCTGCTGTTATTCGCTCCTGTTTCGATCTACTTTGTATTAAGTATTAACTCATGCCGCAAAGCCGACAGGGATGATGATAATGAAACACAATCGGCCGCGGATAATGGTAACGCCCAGCAGATATTCAACGATATTTTTAAACAGGTAGCTTATTATGCCGACACCAACAGCATTTTCAAACTGGCAGCCTCCGCTTCATGTGACACTTCATGGATCACAGGAACCACATTCCCCGAAACACTTACCATTAAATACGATACCATAACAGGCTGTACGGATGCCGCAGGTATTACACACAGAGGAAAGGTGAAAGCGGTTTTCTCAAAAAAACTTACGGACTCATTATCAGTGACCACTGTATCTTTCAAAGACTTTTACAGGAATAATTATAAAATTACCGGCACTCAAACCATTACCAATAAAGGGATCATCAGCGGTAAGCCCAACTTTTCGGTGGTCATCAGCAATGCGCTTATCACTGCTCCGGATGGAAAAACAATTACCTGGAACGCTCAATTAACCTACAAACTTATAGCAGGCGATACTACCGGCACATTCAGCGATGATGTGTTTTCTATCACAGGAACATCGAACGGGATAGGTGTTAAAGGAACCACCTTTTCAGGCACAATAACCAATGCTTTGCGGTTTGAACTTGCCTGCAATTATATCAGCAGCGGAACACTTACTCTTTCGCCCGGCACTTTAGATACACGCATTGTTGATTTTGGAGGAGGTGCCTGCGACAATAGCTGCACCGTAAAACTGACAGGAAAAACTTTGACAATTACTACTTTACCCTGACCCGGGGCCTCAGAAAAGGCGAATTTTTCTTATCTCACCAGGGTCACGTGCCCGATATACTTATATCTCCTTTTCAGGTAATCACAGGTTTCTATTTTCCAAACGTACACATCTTGCTGAGCAATCTCATCTCCATCTCTAACCTTTCCGTTCCATCCTACATCAAGATTGTTTGTGGTAAATATCAGTAAGCCCCAGCGATCAAATATATGCATTCGGTAACATTCAGGATCTATCATGAATCCTTTAGGAAAGAAAGTTTCATTTGTACCATCCCCATTCGGACTGAACGCATTCGGCACATAAAATGTATAATCTCCCTGTATGATAACATAATCAAATGCTGTATCAACACAACCATACTGGGTTGTTACAACCAACTGAATCTCATACCTACCGGAATCTTTGTAAGTAAATGTCGGATTTTTCTTATCAGATGAAGAATTATAAACATCCCCAAAGTTCCAGTCCCACTTTACAACATTACTTGAACTGCCATCGGTAAAAGTAATAGTGGGCGCAAGAATTGATGTTGACCTGGGATCAAGCTTAAAAGCAGCGTCAGGCAAAGGATATACTTCAATATAATTGAGACGTGAAACAGATGCTGCGCAGCCATTGGTATCAATAACATCCAGCTTAACACTGAATATTCCATCCTTACGGTAACAATAAACAGGGTCACAGCTTAACGATTGACCTCCGTCACCAAATTCCCAGCTGCAACTTTTCAATGCACCGGATGTAGTATTGGAGAATCTCACACAAAGAGGCACACAACCTTTAGTCGTATCAGCAACGAAATACGGCACAGGTAATGGGTTCACAATCACCTGAACAGAATCGCTGGCGGATGGTGTTCCGCAACCATCAGTAACCACAACAGTATAAGTAGCCGTTGCCGCAGGTATAACGGTCAATGTCGGACCCGAAACATTAACCGGCAGCCATATATATGTATAATTGCCGTCTCCCCCACTGGCTACCGCATTAAAAGTCGCGGAATCACCTATGCAAATACGCTGGTCTAAACCTGCATCAACCAGCAACGGTGGTCTGACATCCACTTCAACTGTTTGAGGAGCCGCGGTGCATCCATTCGCGTCCATAGCCGAAACAGTATAAATTGTTTTAGTTACAGGACTTACACTTATACTCGATCCAGTCAATGATCCCGGCATCCACAAATAGCTATAGGCAGGCGTTCCTCCTGTCATGGTCGCAGTTAATGTTGCACTTTGTCCGATGCAAATGATCCCGACTGCCGGAACTACCAATGTTACAGGGGGCGGTTCAGTAACAGTTATATTTGTGCTTATTGTACAACCATTCGCGTCAGAAATAGTAACAGTATATGTCCCTGCCAGGGCTGAAACCGTATCTGTGGTTTGCCCTGTGCTCCAGTTATATGAATAAACACCTGCAGAAACAGGTGTGCCGCCTGCCGCGCTTGCTGCTATACTTGTTGTACCTCCGAAACAATTAATCGGCGTAGCAGATATGGCCGGCACCAAAGCCGTAGGCTGAGTGGGTGCGACCGTTGATTGAGAAGTACAGCCATTGTTGTCTGTTACAAGTACCGTATATGTTGTTGTAGCGTTCAGACCCGAAGCTGCCGCCGTATTTTGTCCGTTACTCCAGCTAAACGTATATACCGGAGTACCTCCTGCTGCAGTAACTATAGCGGATGTTGTGTCACCAAAACATTTAACCGATACAGGAAGCACATCGGTTGTCAGTGCCGTTGGTTCAGTAATAGTAGCCGTTTGCTGACTTGTGCAGCCAATCGCGTCCGTTACAACGACAGAATAGCTACCCGCCTTTAATCCTGTCGCGGTAGAAGTTGTCTGTCCATCGCTCCAGCTATAAGAATAACCGGGGGTACCGGTGTTAACCGTAACAGTAAGAGTTGTATCATCTCCAAAACACTTAACTGATGAGGGAGACAGACTTAAAGTTACCGTCGGCGACCCTCCTACTGATGCAGTTTGCGTGATACTACAGCCATTTGCGTCAGTCACTTCTACAGTATAAACTCCCGATCCTAATCCCGTGGCTGTTAATGTAGTTTGTCCATCATTCCAACTATAGGTATATCCGGGACTGCCTCCCGAAGAATTTACAGTAGCGGTACCTGTAAGGCTGCTGCATGATGCGCTTGTGGCAGTTGTACCTGCCACTATTGGCGGAGGTTCTGTTATGCTCACCGTACTTATGGCCGCACACCCCGAAGCATCAGTAACACTAACGGTATAGGTACCTGCAGCTAAACCTGTGATAGAAGCAGAACCGGATGGGCCACCATTACTCCAAATGTATGTATATGGAATCGTACCGCCTGATGCCGACACTGCAACAGAACCACTATTGTCTCCCGCGCACAACAAGTTCGTACCCGTAAAACTGTCGATCGATGGAGAAGGGTTATTTCCGATCGTAGCTATTGATGTTTGAGAACAAAGATTCTGATCGGTCACCGTAACTGTATAGATCCCGACTATCAAACCAGAAACCGTAGGACCGGCAACACCGTTACTCCAGGTATATGTTAAAGCACCTGTACCTCCACCGGCTATTGCAGTTGCAGCCCCATTGCCTGTTCCACAGGGTGCCGGCGTCGGAACGACAGTTACAGTAACCTGGGATGGCTCAGTTAATGCGACTGATGAAGAAAATGTACAGCCCTTGGCATCAGTAACAGTAACAACATATGATCCGATCGCAAGACCCGATACAGTTTGTGTTGTTCCACCGGCAGGCGGGTTCCAGCTATAGGTATACGGAGCGAGGCCACTGGCAGGATTTGCTGTTGTGCTTCCATCTGATCCACCAAAGCATTTGGGGTTCACCGAATTAAAAGTGATAGTCATAGGAGGTATCACGGTTACTATGGCTGTATCAGATGCAGTATTTCCCTGGGCATCGGTCATTGTTACACTGTAAACAGTAGTTGCCGTTGGACAAACCTGGTGAGGCCCCGGACCTGCACCAATAGACGGATTCCAGGCATAGGTGTATGGTGGAACGCCCAATGAAGGAGATGCCGTAATAGTGTGGCAGGCTCCCTGGCAAACAGTATCGCCCTGAATAAGCACACTGATCGTACAAGCCGGAACAACAACTGTTTTTGTAACAGTGGCCGTACAACCAGATTCCGTTGTTTCAGTAAGAGTCACAGTATAAGTTCCCGGTGTACTCCATGTAACACCTGTTGGACTTTGAGAAGAAGATGTGGCCGGACTGACACCTTGAAATATCCAGGCATGTTTTGTAATCGTTGAAGGAGATGGAACAGTTGATGTATTTGTAAAGTTGATCGGTTGATTACAACCAGGAGTTGAAAAGGTAAAGTCAGCTACAGGTTTTGGACGGACATAAACAGTATCAGTAGCCTTAGTTACACAACCATTAAAACCAGTCAGGCTTAACGTGTAAACTGTAGTAGCGGTAGGGCAAGCGGAAAGAGAGGTGGCAGTAGAACCTCCCGGCTGCCACAAATAACTGGCATAACCTGCGGGAGCCTGCAATGTGCTGCATTCTCCTGAACAAATGGTATCGTTCTGCGATATTAATGAAGTGCCACATTGCGCATCCACATAAGCATATCCATAATGGCCGGATTGCGTACAGTCGCCGGTTGTAAACTCAATTGTAACATAGGTTCCAATAAATGCGGTCAGGTCAACATTGACAACGCTCCAGGGTTTATACTTAACGGCAGTACCCGCACAGGCAGTTGTACTTACAAATCCGGGAATGCCATCTCCGGCAGTAACAATATATTTAGAACATTGTATGATGTTTCCACTCTGATCTCTTACCAGAGCTGTAAAGAATGGCTGTTCGGGATTTGTATGTTTTGGATCTTCGAAGACAACAGCATAGCGATACGTGAAATTTGCATTGAATTTTGAAACTAAAAAAGTCTGACTAACCTGTTCGCCCTGGGCACCGTTAATATTATTGCCAAGCCGGAGCGACTTACTACCTACACCTGCCAAAGGAAATCCACCGCAGGGATCTGTACCACCGGGACCCACAATGGTATGCCTTCCTGGAACAGCTGTATAACCTGTCATGTTATAAGTCGGAGTTTGAGCACCGGCGGGCCCTGTAACGACCGTGCCAGTATTGGCAAACCATCCGTTCAGGTTGCCTTGCTCGAAATCCATATTGACGCAGGTTGCATTTTGTGCAACTACTGTAATTGATGATGTAAGATTAAAATTTATGCAATCGGAATTCGGAGCTGCATTGCTACCATCTACAAGCAAATAATAACACTGGCCCGCAGTTACCTTTGCACCAATACTAACGAGGGATGCAGGTGTTGTTGAACCACTCACGATCCCGCTACCAGATACCAAACATGTTGATGAACCGGGGCACCCATTAAAAATTGAAATGTTTGGATTAGCATTAGTACCCGTCTTAGGCGATACGTTCTCAAGTGAAAAGTTAACATAACCGGATTGGGTTGGACAAAAATAATAGATCCAGTCCTGAGCTGTATAATTGGTAAGACACCCCCCTGCTCCTACATAATCATTCCCTTTACTGCAGGTAGTTTGACCAGAATATTTTGTACCAATCGCAATTGGAGAAGCTTGGGCGGCAGTACAGGTATTTCCACCCTGCGCAAAAGAATCAGCTGAAAATGCAAGAACAAATAAGAATGTGACAATTATTTTTTTGAGAATGCCGGATTGGCTGATCAACGAAGAAAATACCTGTATGTTGTATCTGCTGTACAAGATTGATAATTTTTGACCCTAAAAATAAGACGCGCGATATTGTTTTTCAAACCCCACATACTCCACTGTTCATTTTTCCTTTGCAACTAAATTAAAACTCTAATAAATTTTTCAGCAATAATTCTTTTTAAGAAATCGATTAACATGAATATAGTCATTTTTAACAGAAAAAACAAGGTGGAGGCACCCCATTTTACTACTAATTTATAGGCTATTGAAATTTTGCAAAAAAGAAGGCAACCAGAGAGATCAAAACAACAATCAAAAGGCTTAATTCTGGTAAATTATTGGGAGTATTCGCTGAAGTGCTACTTTACAAGCGTAACATGACCGATGTATTGATATCTTCTCTTCATGTAATCACAGGTCTCGATTTTCCATTCATAAACATCTTGCTGGGCCACGTCTTTTCCTCCTTTAGCTCTTCCATCCCAACCGATATTAAGGTCGCTGGTTGAAAAAATAGCCAACCCCCAACGGTCAAAAATGGTCATTTTATAACAATCCGGATTTATCATAAATCCCTTAGGGAAGAATGCTTCATTCACGCCATCACCATTCGGACTAAACGCATTCGGCACATAGAATGTATAGTCGGCATGAATCACAACAATATCAGTTGCTGTATCCGTACAACCATACTGGGTTGTAACAAGTAGTTGTACCTCATATCTGCCGGTATCCTGGTAAATATAGCTTGGATTCTGATCAGTAGATGTTGAATTGAACAAATCACCAAAACTCCAGTCCCACTTTATAACATCCGTCGAACTCTTGTCTTTAAAAGTGATGTTTGGTGTCAGAATTGTAGTCTCCTTAGGATCTGCCTTGAACGCTGCAGTAGGCAAAGGATAAACTGTGATATAATTAGTTTTTGTTATAGATGCCGTACAACCAAAGCTATCAGTAACAGTTAATTTAACGGTGTAATTACCGGCCTTTCGGTAGCACGCGTATGGAGAACAATCCTGGCTTGAGCCGCCATCACCAAAATCCCATGAACAATTAGCCGATGTACCCAAAGTGGTGTTATTAAATTTGATACAAACCGGTTCGCAGCCTGACGTTGTATCCGAAACAAAGGCCGGATCAGGCAAAGCATTTACTTTAACTTCAACTGTATCATTTACCGAAGGAGTTCCACAGCCATCAGAAACCACAACAGTATAAGTTGTTGTGCCAGCAGGTGTAACACTTACTGTAGCTCCGGATGAATTCATAGGCAGCCAGTTATACGAATAACTTCCATCACCACCTGTAGCTATGGCGTTAAGCGTAACTGAACCACCAACGCATATGCTCTGAGTAACTCCTGCATCAAGTTGCAGAGGCGGCTTAACATCTACAGTAACTGTTTGAGCTGATGAAGTGCAGCCATTCGCGTCACTTGCAGTTATCGTATATGTAGTTGTAGTGGCAGGACTGACACTTATACTCGAACCATTCAAAGACCCGGGCATCCATGAATAAATATACGATGGTGTTCCTCCGGACGCTAAAGCCGTCAATGCCGCATTTTGACCAATACAAATTGTTGTTGGAGACGCAGCTAATGTTATAGCAGCTGGTTCAGTAATAATTACATCTGAAGTAGAAGTACATCCTTTAGAGTCAGTAACGCTTACCGTATAAGTGCCCGCAATTAATGCCGATGCAGTTGCAGCTGCTCCGCCTGATGGCGACCACGCAAATGTAAAAGGGGCAGTTCCTCCACCCGTAGTAGCTATTGCAGAGCCATCACTGCCTCCGTTACAACTAACACTACTTACAGAAGCAGCGGTAACAGCTACCGGAGCAGTATTACCTACTATAGCAACAGTTGTTTGTGAACAACCATTGGAATCCGCAACAGAAATAGTATATGTATCTGCAGCGAGTAAAGTTGCCGTATCGCCGGTACCACCCGTCGGAGACCAGTTATAAGTCAGAACACCTGATGTTCCTGTTACAGTTGCTACCGCACTGCCATTTGCGGCACCGCATGTACCATCTGTTGCTGTAACTGAAACAATAATCGGAGGAGGTTCCGTAATGGTAACTGTTGAAACAACAAGACACCCTGCTCCGTCAGTTACATTAACTGTGTATGTTCCGGCAGAAAGACCATTTTCTGAATTACCTGTATTTCCGGATGGCTGCCAGCTATATACGTATGAACCAGTGCCACCTGTAGCGTTTACCTGGGCAGTACCATTTGTGGAACCATTACATTTAGCATCAGTAGATTGAGTCGTTACCGACGGACCATTAAGGTTATTAATTAAAACAGATATTGAGGTTGTACATCCATTCGCATCGGTCACCAAAACATCATAACTGCCTGCTGAAAGTCCGCTTGCCGCTGAGGTTGCGCCACCACCGGGTGTCCATGAATAATTATATGAACCTGTTCCACCTGCTGCGGTTACCGTGGCAGACCCATTGCTTCCTCCGCAATTGGCATCAACAGTACTAGTTGACAACTGAATAATAGTAGGTTCTGTTATAGTTACTGTTGTAAATGAAGCGCAATTATTTGCATCCGTTACTGTTACTGAATATATTCCTGCTGAAAGGTTATTAGCACTGCTTCCGGTTCCGCCAACGGATGACCAACTATAGGTGTATGGAGAAACACCACCTGTGGATGTAACAGAAGCATCACCATCAGAAAGTCCGTTACAAGAAACATCCTTGAAGGACTGAACAGTTATTGCAGGGCTTCCGATATTGTTAACAATAGCAATCTGAGTTGAACTGCAACTGTTGGCATCCGTAACAACTACCGTATAGGTTGCTGCAGCTAAATTTGTTTCGGTAATTCCTGTTCCACCCGACGGCTGCCAGGAATATGCCAATGTACCTGATCCGCCGCTTGCAGTTACAACAGCGCTTCCATTTGCCGCACCACAGGCCGCATCTGTCACTGTAACTGAAACATTAATTGCCGGTGGTTCTGTAATGGTAATGATTGAAGTAATTAAACACCCTCCGGCATCATTTAAATTAACTGTATAAATTCCGGCAGACAAGTTACTTACGGAAGTTGTTGTATTTCCTCCTGGCTGCCAGCTGTATGTATATGAACCCGTCCCGCCTGTCGCATTTATCTGGGCAGTACCATCTGAGCTGCCATTACATGAAACATCCGTGGATTGTGTTGTTGCAGTAGGGCCACTGAGATTATTTACAAGAGCTGATATTGTTGTTGTACATCCTTTTGAATCCGTAACTAACACATCATAGCTGCCGGCAGAAAGCCCGCTTGCCGTCGCTGTTGTCGCTCCCCCTGGAGTCCATAAATAAGTGTGTGAACCGGTTCCACCTGTTGAAGTAACTGTTGCCGAACCGTTGCTGCCGCCACAATTAGCATCAACTACATTAGTTGAAAGCTGAATAACGGGAGGCTCGGTGATAATGACTGTTGTAAACGCCGCACAATTATTTGCATCCGTTACTGTTACTGAATATATTCCTGCTGAAAGATTATTAGCACTGCTTCCGGTTCCGCCAACGGATGACCAACTATAGGTGTATGGAGAAACACCACCTGTGGAAGTAACAGAAGCATCACCATCAGAAAGTCCGTTACAAGAAACATCCTTGAAGGACTGAACAGTTATTGCAGGGCTTCCGATATTGTTAACAATAGCAACCTGAGTTGAACTGCAACTGTTGGCATCCGTAACAACTACCGTATAAGTTGCTGCAGCTAAATTTGTTTCGGTAATTCCTGTTCCACCCGACGGCTGCCAGGAATAACTCAATGTACCCGCCCCACCTGTTGCCGTAACAACCGCGCTACCATTTGTTGAACCACATGCTGCATCAGTTGTAGAAACCGAAACATTAATCTGCGCCGGCTCTGTGATAGTAACGGTCGAGGTGATCAGACAACCTCCTCCATCATTCACATTTATTGTATATACCCCTGCGCTCAAACTACTCAAAGAATTTGTTGTGCTTCCCGTAGGCTGCCAGCTATATGTATACGAACCAGTTCCGCCTGTGGCATTTATCTGGGCGGTTCCATTTGCCGCACCATAACATAAAATATCAGTTGATTGCGTGGTTACAGTCGGACCACTTAGGTTATTAATAGTTACAGATGTAGTAGATGAACATCCACTGGCATCAGTAACTGAAACATCGTAACTTCCTGCAGAAAGACCACTGGCGGTTGCTGTTATTGCCCCTCCGGGTGTCCATAAATACGTATACGCTCCTGTACCGCCTGTCGCAGCAACAGTAGCAGATCCATTGCTATTCCCGCAATTGGCATCAATTGATGTTGCAGCCAACCCAATGATGGCAGGCTCTGTGATGGAAACTGTAGTAACTACAACACAATTATTTACATCTGTAACAGTAACAGTATACGTTCCTGCAGAAAGATTATTTGCAGTACCCCCGGTTCCGCCAATTGGGCTCCAACTATATATTAACGGGGCAGTTCCTCCGGAGGTAATGACAGACGCACTGCCGTTAGCAGCACCGTTACATGTTGCATCCTTAAACGAATTGATACTGCCGGTCATCCCGCCGGTACTATTTACAATCGCAGTCGTTGT
This sequence comes from Bacteroidia bacterium, assembly GCA_016787005.1. Lineage (GTDB taxonomy): Bacteria > Bacteroidota > Bacteroidia > JABDFU01 > JABDFU01 > JABDFU01. Next base: position 11,886 of record JAEUTS010000228.1, on the reverse strand, counting down.
TGTGCTGCAATTATTGGCATCAGTTATTGTAACAACATAGTTTCCGGTTGGAACATTTGTAGCAGTTTGCCCTGTTCCTCCTATTGGCGACCATGCGTAAGTATATGGACCCTTACCTCCACTTACTGTTACTGACATGGAACCATTATTACCCCCACATGCAGCAGGAGTTGTGGCTGTTACCGGTTTGATTGAATCGGGTTCAACTATTGTAAGCACTGTATCGCGTTTGCAGCCCAATGAATCAATGATTGAAACAGAATAGGTCATCGCTGACAAGCCTGTTACAGTCTGAGCAGTTGCCCCTGTTGACCAGGAATAAGTATATGGAGCAATTCCACCACTTGGTGTAACACTTAAAGTACCATTTGCAGCACCTTTACATTTAATGTCAACCTTATTAGAGGTAATTGATGATATGCCCGGTTTAACAACCACCAAAGCTGTATCTTTTCCCGTATTACCTGCAGCATCAGTAATCGTTACTGTATATATGCTTGTTGATGCCGGACAAACGCTATGAGGTCCGAGCCCGGTTTGACCGCTGCTCCATTTATATGTATATGGCTTTACCCCGCCGCCGCCGCCGGTAGCAGTAAGTGAAACACAGCCTGACTTACAGGTAATATTTCCGGTAACGGTAACCTTAGGATTGGTACAACTCACGGTAACCTTAACAGTATCACTGTTCTTACAACCGTTACTTCCTTTTGCGCGCAAAATATAATCTGTAGTAGAAGCAGGCTTAGCAATAGGATTCAGAATATTCGGATTGGACAAGCCGGTAGTGGGAGTCCAGTTATAAGTTACCCCGTCTGTTGTGCCATTCAAAGTATCAACCTCACCACCTGCGACACAAATAGTTGCATCCAGACCAGCATTAACTACCGGTAAAGGCTTGGTAGTTATGTCAACTTTTGCTGAGGTATCAATACATCCTGCAGTTGTTTTGGCAACAAGACTATATGCACCATCCTGAGTAACGATCATATTCTGGGATGTGCCCTTTGGCGCAGGTATAGCCACTCCGTTGAGGTACCACTGATAAGAGGCCATTCCACCCAGTACTCTTAACGTATCTCTTTTACACATCTCATAACAACCAACCGGGAAACCATTTAAATTTGGTTTGGGGTTTAACTTGATATCCTTATTTGCCGTTTGATAACATCCGTTTTTGTCCTGAACAGTCAGATACTGGGTACCTCCTGTATTTACAGTTATTGAAGTCTGAGTTGAACCGTTGGTCCATTGATAAGTTAATGGTGGAGTTCCTCCTGATGCAGAACCTGTTAATGTTATAGATGTTCCGTCACAGAAAGATCCGGGGCCTGTTATTGTTGGCACTGTAGGCGATGGTTGAATTGAGGTGATTGTATCACCGGGAGGATCTACCGAACAGCCGGTGGTGTTATCAACAATATGCACCCTGTATACTCCTGTTGTTGTTGTAGAAAGAGTATATGTGGTTGCTCCACCAATTGCTACGCCATTTTTGTACCATTGGTATGAATAATTTTTACTATAAGATGCACTAAAGTTTGCTGTGGTTCCGGCACAAATAAAGTCCTTTACACTCGAATACATATAGGCATATGGGGTAGCCAATACCTTAACATAAACCTGGGGTATCTTAACAACACATCCGGTAGCGAATGTAATAGTGCAGCTGTAATATCCACCCTGATTAACCAATATATATTGGCTGGTCGCACCATTTGACCATTGATAGCTGGCGGCAGCTGTTGCAGTAAGCAGAACAGTACCACCCTGACAGAATGTAGTAGGGCCATTGGCCGTAATAGAAGCTCCGGCGGATGGAGAAGAAACAACCACTGTATGAGTTACAGAACTTGAACAGCCTGTGACATCAGTAACGGTCAATTTAACAGTATAATTTCCGGGAGAACCGTAGGTGTGATAAGGGTTTTGATTATTAGAAATATAACCATCTCCAAACTCCCACTTCCATTCATATAAATTAGACCCGGTAGAGCCATCTGTAAATTTTGTCGGAAAAGTTATACATGCTGAAGGTGCTGTAAACTCAGCAGTTGGCTTTGGAGGAATAGTAACCGTCTGAGAAGTAGTCCGCGTACAAACAGAACCACTAATAGACAATACAACAGTATAGGTTCCAGGAGCAGCATATGTATGACTCGGGTTTTGGGCAGTAGATGTATTACCATCTCCAAAATCCCAATTCCAGTTATTAATCGGTGATCCACTGGTGTGTAATGATTTATCGGTAAAAATAGCTCCACCGCAATTTGGCTTATACTTGAAGGCTGCTTTATATGGAATTTCAATAGGAATATACTGAGCTTTCCAACCTGTTTTTGGTAATGCAAAATGAGTCCAGAATGTAATATAATAATACCCAGGCATTGCATATAAATGCAGCGGGTTCTCATTTGTATCAATAGAAGTAAAGTCTCCAAACTCCCAGGACCACCTGTCGGTAGCATCCGGGGAGGTATTACTAAACTGAATATTTCTGACACAGATAATCTGAGTGGCTAATACTTTTTCGTCTCCCGGCCCTGAGGATATATTTGACATAGTTGAAACACCGCCACCATGTTTATCCCCGCCACCTATAGGTACAGGACGTAAGTCGCCGGCACCAACGCCACCAGCACCTGCGGCTCCAACTGCACCAGAAGAACTCGAACCGTTACCCGGAGGTCCCGGAGGACCAGGGCCACCGCCAAATCCACAAGATACTCTGCTTATATAAAACGGATTGGAAGTAGTAATACATCCATAGGAATTTGTAACAACCAACCAATATTTTCCACTATCGAGGGCAGTATAACTTGGAGAATTTGTTCCGACAGGGGTACCTTTATGATACCATTGATAAGTAACGGAACTATTGCCCCCACCTTGCAAAGCCCTTAAAGTAGTATTTACAGTATTCGGAACTATACATCCGTAGTTATGCGGATCTTCAGATGAAATATGAGCCATAGGAGCTTCCTGCATTGGAACTTCAATCTTCTCTTTTCCAACACAGCCATTTTTTCCTTTAACATAAACGATAAAATAACCAGCAGTATTAACAATCGCAGTTTGTCCGGTACCTCCTGAAGGCGACCAACTATATGTAGCATAACCTGGTGATGTAGACAAGGTAACACTTCCATTTGTAGGACACATATAACCAACAGAACTTATCGGAGGTTTTGGAGATGGATTAATTGTCACTGTAAATGTAGAGACCATTGGGGTCGGACACATTGTGGTTTTACAGGTTATCACTGCTGTGCCGGCACTTGAAAACTCCAAAGAAATTGCACTGGTTCCCTGACCAGTAATAATACTTGCATACTGAGGAGGACTAATAGACCATGCATATGTAGCACCCGCTAAATAAGGAACAGAATAAGTGTAGGTGTTATCAACACAGGTAGAATCTTTTCCTTTAATTGGTGGCGGTACCGCCGTTAAATCATAGACCGGAATAACCAAAGGGGCAGAAGAGCAATAAGGCGCGTATCCGTTATTTTGCTTGACTGTGAATGAATACGGGCCTGTTGCACCCCATTGTATCCAAACATCATTGCCGCTTGAGCTTGTAATAGTACCATTAGTGGCAGTCCAGTTATAACTGTACGGGCTTGTAGGGCCTAATGAAGTATACTTATAAGTTGACCCGGGACAAATGTATAAAGGGCCGTCAACCGAAGGAGGACGAACTGAATCAACATAAACATAAGTGTATGAAGAATCATTACAATATTTATTAGCTGTTGTTGGCTTTGCTATTACCATATGACTACCCGCATATGGCCAGTTAATTACCACTGAACCAGTACCTTGCCCTGAAGTTATGGTTCCCTTTTTATCGGGTATAGTCCAGGTCATCCCTCCAGATGGGCTTGCAGTAATTGTACCGCTACCACCTTTACATAATGAATATGTAGTAGTTGAAACAGAGAAATAGGGTAATATGATAACATCGAGGGTAGTTGAACTCTTACAGCCCAATATGGCATGATCAATAGTGACAACAAGTTTAGCCGTACCACTTGTATTCCAGGTAACATCTAAACTATTCGTGCCTTGCCCATTTACAATTGTTCCGGCCGTAGCGGGTACTATGCTCCATGAAACATTACTTCCCGGAAAAGATGGCATAGTATAAGTAGCAGACTCGTATTGACAAACTTTTGTTTTACCGGTAATAGATGAAACAGGAGGAATCAAAGGCACCGTATTTGTAGTCGGGCTTGAGCATTGATTTGGATTACACCCGCTCGTTGTTAGGGATACGGTTCCTGTAGGACCATTGGGCCCCCAGTTCACGGTAATATTAGGTGTCCCCTGCCCGGATGCAATAGTTCCACCATTAACAACCCAGTTATAGCTTCCGCAAACAGGATCAGTGGAATAGCTTGAACTGGTACCCGGACAAAATGTTGAAGGGCATGTTATTTTAGGAGCGGGCGTGGGTATTACATTCACCGTTTTTGTAACAGTAGTTTCGCAATAGCAGCCACTTTTGGTGGTTAACTTAACAGTATGCGGGCCACCCGTTGTGAAAACATGCTTGGGATTTTTTTCGGTTGAGGTAGTGCCATCACCAAAATCCCAAAACCATTGAGTAGCATCGGGAGAATTATCAGTAAATTGAGTTTCATTTCCGACGCAAACAGTCGATGCAGTAAAATCCGCTTTTGGAGCAATGTTAATTTGAAAAAACAGAAAGAATGAATCTGTACAGCCAAAAGAATTTGTAGCAGTCACCTTAAACAAAGAATAATAATACCTGCTGCCACCGGAAGAATAGATTTTATTGACTCCAGAAGAGTCCCACTTAATATCAACACTATTACCTGTGTTGGAACCAACAATAGAACCTCCACCACTATATGTCTTACCATACTTACTACTTGGCTCCCACTTATAAGTGGTTCCGGCCTCGGGCGGAATAATATAATTTTCTGTTTTGCCAGTACAACCAGGCGTACTGTATGCATAGCCGCCATTAGGGCAAGCCGATCCGCCATACTGTCCGTTTGAACCAACAAAAGGAAGAGTTCCGCTTGTTATTGGAGATGGGTAAGCGGGTCTTGGATTTACTTTAATTGTAGTAGTTGCAGTTTGCGGAACTCCGCTAACATATACGGTATATGTAATTGTATGGGTTCCTGCACCGGCATTTGATGGGTAAAAGTATCCATTAATAACTCCTGGGCCCGTGTAGTAACCTCCACTTGGACTACCACCAGTCAATAAAAAAGCTTTCCCACTTTGGCATACGTCAGGAAAAGTTCCTGCCGTTACAGGAGGTGGAATAACAACAATATGAGAAGACTTATTTCCGAAGACTGCAGACTCTTTAGCACCAAAAAGCACAGTGATAGAAACCCAAAACGAAAAAAGTAAAAATATATAAGAGGAAGTAGTTTTTCTCAATTTTTCAGATTAATATGATGGTGCTAATGTAGTAAATTAGTTGAAAAAGGACAATAAACTTGTCAATAATTAACTAACATTTAACTATTGAATCGCAATTTTAAACCAATTTTGGATACCACCCCCTATCCACCCCATTTTTGGCAGAATTTAGGCAGGTTTTTCTATTCAAGAAAGCCAAATACTACCTCTTTTTCCTATAAATTACTTTAATTTCAACTCTTCGGTTTGGGGCCTGCTGTTCTTCTGTACATGGCAAAGGGTCATTACATGGGTTTATAAGTTGAGTTTCGCCATAAGCAACGCTCTTAAGTCGGTTTACATTTACCCCCCTCGAAACTAAATAATTTTTTGCCGAACGAGCTCTATGGTCGGACAGGTACAAATTTGCCCTTGTCCCTCCACGGTTGTCCGCAAAGCCATCCAACTCGATTATTGTTCCGGGGGTTGTTTTAATATATGCTACAACTTTCATGAGTTCACTTTTAGCCTTTGGTGAAAGTGTATATCTACCAGATTCAAAATAAAGGTTTTCAAACAAACCATAACCATAAGGTAATTTGGTTGACAGCGTTTCCGTTTTTGTGTGGTCCGCTTTTGCGCTATCAGCCTTTTTATTATCAGCAAAAAGTTTCTTCTCCATCAACTTAAGCTTACTCCATGAATCGTCAACCAATTCTGCCGACAAAGCTTTTACATCAGATGGCAAAAGCTCAAACCTGAAACGACTCTTTTTTCCTTTCAACTCACGAACTGTTACGCCTCTCTCATCTGCCAATACAAGCCTGGAAGTCAAAATCAATTTAGGATCCTTCTCATCCATTTTTATGAAAAAATTTCCTGTTGGAGGAAGGTTCAAAAAGAAAAAGCGTCCGTTTCTGTCGGTGAACACGGTCTGCAATATCTTACCTGAAGAATTATACAGACTTATCTTTGAATTGACTAATGGTTCAATCTTCAGTGAATCTCCCGCCAGCAAACTACCCCTCATAGCGCGTAAAGAATTTTCCGTTTCGTTGAACAGGGCAAACATTTTTTTGTCGCCGGAGAGAAGTTCATATTGAAAAATTCCATCTTCATTGGACTGTACCTCCTGCATATTATTTCCGCTTGCATCTGTCAACACAAGTTTCAGGTTTCCCGAAAGAGGAGTATCCCCTTCATCCAGCTTTACAAGGTACTTCTTGTCTGAAGGAAGGTCTTTAAAAGTAAAATGTCCGTTCTCATCGGTTATAGTTGAATCCACCACTTCCCCCATATCGTTAACAAGCGTTACTTTTTTATTGGCCATACCTTTGGCCGAACCATCAGCTGTCAATAACCTTCCAAGGAGGTCGCCTTTCAGTGCCGCATCTTCAATTTCCATTAATGAATGCACCTGCGAATCGGCACCTAACAGTTGAAATTTAAATTCACCGTTTGAATTCAACTTCACTTCCTTTACGGCATTACCAGAACCATCGGTAAGCAAGAGTCGCTTAAGATTAGCCAGCTTTGTGTCTTTCTCATCTACAGATACATAAAAATTTCCGTCAGCCGGCAACTTCGTAAACACAAAGTTTCCGTCATTATCTGTATAACCTGTTTGAACGACTTCTCCCTTATCGTTTAAAAGGTTCACTTTGGCATTTGCAACAGGAGCACCCGTACCATCACCATTCATGATCTTACCCTTCATACTGAATTTCAGATATGAATCATCAACACTCATTAAGGACAATGATGCATTGTCGGCCGACAAGTATTGATAGCGAAAACCGTCTTTCTCATTTTTCATTTCGCTTATGACCTTACCCTTTTCATCGGCCAGTAAAATTTTTGGAAGGCCTGCCAGTTTGGGATCATCTTCATCAATTTTTACCAGGTAATTGCGGTCGGACGGAAGTTTGCTGAATGTAAAATTTCCCTGGGCATCAGTAGTGACTGTCTGTAACACATCTCCTCTCTCATTCACCAAATTTACTTTTACATTAGCCAATGGTTTCTTATCACCCGCACTTGAGAGCAACTTTCCGGACATACTCATTTTTAACTTCACATCTTCTTCTTCACTTAATGTTAACCTCGCCTGGTCGGCAGGGAGAAGCTGAAAATCGAATCCTTTCTCTGCTGTAACGGATGAAGCGATAGTCTCTCCCTTTTTGTTCAGTACATTTACTTTTGTATTGGGCGGGAGTTGGAGTTCATTCTCATCCAGTTTCACAGAATATTTCTGACCGGCGGGAAGATCGGCGAATACAAAGGCTCCGGCACTGTTTGTAATGGTGGTCTTGAGTACTTCTCTCGCTTCGTTAAGCAGGTTGATCTTAGCGTTAGTAAGCGGCTTATTATTTTCGCCATACAAAATGGTACCGGCTATGGTTGGCAACCCTCCATCTCCTTCATCAAGGATAGGTAATGTATTCTGATCGGCAGGCAGGCTCTGGAAAACAAATTTATTTCCTTTTTCGTTTATAACGGTAACGCGCACAATCCTATTTTCATTATCTGCGAGATATAATTTTTTCCGGGATCTTAGTATCGGATCATCCTCATCCATTTTAACGAGGTACTTCTGATCCGCAGAAAGATTCTCGAATTTAAAAAAACCAAGACTATCAGATGTAGTGAAATTGATAACTGTACCGTCTTCGGTCATTAAAAAAACTTTTACATTTCTCGCCGGATCATCCAGTTGCTGGCTCAGAAGCACCTTACCGCTAACATCAATGGATTTATTGGTAACTCCAAAAGAATAGATATCATCCGCACCCGAACCGCCGGGCCGGTCGGATGAAAAATAACCCTTTTGCATATCATCAGAAAAAGTTATCCCAAAATCATCTGTGACAGAATTCAGGGGCAATCCCAGGTTTGAAATTTTTGTCCATTTATTATTTTCGAAAGAAGCTGAAAAAATATCCAAACCACCAAATCCGGGCTGGCCATCGGACGAAAAATAAAGCACCCCGTCCTTCCGGATATAAGGGAATGCCTCATTTCCGGCTGTGTTCACCTCATCACCCAGGTTTTGAGGTTGTTCCCACTTATCACCATTCTTCCTGCTGAACCAAATATCTTTTGCCCCATATCCTCCCGGCATATCTGAAACAAAATAAAGTGTATTACCATCCGAACTTACAAAAGGATGTTCAACACTGTAATTATCACTGTTAAAAGGAAACTCTCTAAGCTTCTCCCAATCTTTATCATCTTTACCATTCTTTCTTGTCGGAGCAATCAATATTTTAGGGCGATTGATAAAATTTGCTCCCTTTAAATAATTATAGACACGCGTGATGTAGAGTGTGCCATTGTTATCAAATGAGATAGGCCCATCATGATAATCGGAATTCACCGGTGCAGGGAATGGCCTGACTTTAGAATAATTTGCTTTACCATTATCATCTGTAACAACCGCATAATAAACGTCAAGAAAGGGCTGCTGATTAAGTCCACTCGTTTCGAAATTCACGAGATCTTTTGAACGCTCAGTGGTAAAAACAATTTTATTCTTATAATAAACCGGGCAAAACTCAGCAGCTTTTGTATTTAATTCCTTTACATTCCGGACTTCAAAATGTGGGGGACGGGTCAGCCATATCTTAATATCATCGCATGATCTTATCGACACATTAGTGCTTTTATCACCAGGTACAAGACGTGAATATATTACAAATTGCTCCTTTGCCTTTGATGGTTTGTTATTGTTTTTCAATGTAACACCATAATAGAAATAATTTATTGGATTGATATCTTTTCTTTGAACCACAATTTCATATACTTTTTCCGCTGGTTCGTATTCTTTAAGTAAACGGTAACAATCGGCAAGTCGCTGAAGAGCTTCAATATTGCTATCACGTTTTACAATTTTCTTGTAAATGGGCAAAGCTTTGGCATACTCATAATTATTAAAAAAAGTATTGGCTTTATTTAATTGGGCGATACAGCAGTTTGCACTAAAGATAAATAGAAGAGCAAGAGATAACTGTTTTGTCATAGATCAAGTATGCTTCCCTGGCAGGCAAAGTTAACAGAGATTAGGGCAAAACATCGGTTTCAATGTAAATAAATACGATAGATCTGAGGTAAAACAAACTTCAACCGGCTGACACAAGCTTAATTGAGATCAAAAGTATCTAGGTGACATAACTCTTGACCTTCCGAATGCATTGAAATCGTATCCCAGCATTATCTCATGTGATCCTGTACTTAGTTTTGTCAATTCATTCATACCCCAGTCGAATGAATAACCTACCCGTAGTTTATCTGTAATAATTATCTGCGTTAACAACACAATACCATAGCTGGAGCGGAAGGAGGCCCCAACCCATAATCTCTGTTCGAACAAGGCGTTTAGGTTAACATCAAAACTAAATGGAGAATTCTTAGCGGTCTTTATTACTAAAGAAGGATTAAGTATGACAGAACCTGAAACATCAAATGCCTTCCCTCCCGTTAAAAAAACATGCGGCACATAAGAAGCATTATCACCATTGAGTGCCGCAACCGAAGTGAGTCTGCCGTTGAAAAGATGAGTGACGCTTAAACCAGTAAACATATCATTATTATAATAATACATCCCAAAATCAGCAGTAGGAATTATATAATTCGTACGATTCTGTATATAAACATTATCAGCCTGATCGTAATGATCAATCTGATTCCAATTGTAAATATATTGATAGACGCCAAAACGCAGGCCCAGGGCCAGCTTACCCTGTGGCAAGGTAAGCTTATAGGAATATGAACCAAATACTCCTGTAGTTTTTACGGGACCGATCTGATCGCCCATTACATGCAATCCAAGCCCTATCTTTTTCCTGCTAAGCGGCGCATGTACACTGAGTGTTTGTGTTTTAGGAGCGCCATCAATCCCAACCCACTGATTTCGGAGTAGCAGCGAAGTGCTCACGGCACTTTTACTTCCGGCGTACGCGGGATTAATTACCAACTGATTGAACATATACTGACTATACTGAGGATCTTGCTGCGCTGAAACGCAAAGAAAAATGAAAAATGAAAAATTAAGAATGATGAAATACTTCATTCTAAAACTAAACCTGATATGTTTTAAAAAATTTTCCATCTTAATTCATAATCTACCTTGTCAACTCAACCCAACCCTTTTCAGTTTTATTATCATACTTCACGACGTAAAAATAGGTTCCATCCGGAAGCAATTGCCCCCTTTTATTCTCCCCGTTCCATACAACTGTATTATTATCATAATTAGAGCCCTCCCAAACAGGATCACCCCAGCGGTTAAAGACAGCTACGTGACTTGTAAAATTTTCTATCCCTGTAATTCGCCAGTTATCATTATGCCCGTCACTGTTGGGAGTAAACCCTTTGTATATTTTAACCAAACCACACTTAACCTGTTCTTCAATCAAAGTTATTACATCAGATGCCGAATTACCGGATACATCTGTTACAGTAACAGTGTACGTTCCGGCTCCCAAGTTATCGGCTACAGCCCCTGCGTGACCGCTTGACCAATTGTAAGTATATGACCCACCCCCTCCTGTTGCCATGGCTGAAATTTTCCCATCGCTGTTACCAATACAGGAAACAGGATCCGCAACAACTGTTAAATTAAGAACAGAAAAAGAAAAATCTGGCTGCTGAAAACCTTGTGTAAACCAAAGATTAGTTATGGGATCATTTCCTGTGAACACAACCGTTTCTCCAACCGAGGAAGAAACACTGATTGAACCGTTGTCGTAAAATGAACCCCATGAATCTATAACATGATGACTCAAATCTACCTGAGCAATCACCGTTACCGGAACAAGTATAATAAAAAAAATATGTCTGATTTTTACAAACATTCCAGTATTTAACTTTTATTCTATTACTATATAATTAAAACTCGGTGCCGCTAATCCACCTTTAAAATTCAAAACAAAATTTGTTGTAGTAGAAGTAACATAATATGTTGCTCCTTGAGCATTTGCATTGGCAGGTGTAATTATTACTTTGGGAGATGTAGCATATGCCTTATTAAATGTTAATGTAATTGTAGAATTCACTCCACTATTAGTACCGGCAGTTGTTATCGTCCCCTTAACATCAGTAGAAGATGCACCTATTATTCCTGCAGCAGTAAGTCCGCTGGCTAAAGTAAGTCCAACAGTTGGGGCTGTACCTGTACTTAGTATATGTCCCCCTTTAACAACCAATACAGCGGTAGCGGAAGTAGCATGTGTACTTTCAAAAACAGCTACATTACCGGTCCCATTAGAGACAGCGTACAAAGAATTACCTGCACTTAAGGAGTTGACTATTTGAAAATAACCCGCTCTACCAGTTCCATAATTGTATCCATTAATTGCATCACCCGATCCATTATGATAAACACTCAAAGCATCGCCGGCATTAGAAGCACTTGTTACCTCAAAATATCCAGCTCTACCGGTACCTGATGTATAAGCAGCCAAAGCAATATCACTATTTGCAGCATTGTTAATCTGAAATTCT
>JAEUTS010000215.1 GCA_016787005.1 Bacteroidia bacterium | reverse complement strand
CAATTTTTTACGATTAATATTATCGGCAAATTTAATCTCTCCCTTATCATTCGGAGCACCTTTGTTTATCCATTCCCTTATTGTAATAACTTCATCTTTGCTTAAAGCCTTTTTATTCAGGGGCATTGTTGGATATAGTTTAGGTCCCAAATCGTTAAACGTATTTATTGAAAATAATAGAAAACTTAAATCAGCACGATACGGAATGACAGACGAATTAGCCCGGCTACCTTTGAACAATGCTTCCCATGATGATAAATCAAGGCCTGCACAGGCATAGGAACTGACAGGATTGTGACAGCCGCTCACAGAACATTGGCCAACAACAATTTTTCCTATTTGCTCGGGATATCCTTCATAATCTGGAGTAACTTTGTCCCGAATGCATGAAATAAGCAAAAAGGGTACTGCCCAAAAAATGTAATAATAAGTATTGCGTATGATGTTTCGCATTTGTCTGAATATAAGGGATCAAAAATTGCTTTAAAACGGACTTTTGAAAGCAGAATTATTAATGAAGCTGGTGTCAGTAAGTGTTTTTAAAAATTTAACAAGGTTGGTTTTTTGAGTTGGGGTAAGTTTAAGTCCGTATTCTTTGGCTGGCTTAGTCATTAATGGATCAATATTCGGCGAATTCCAGTGGACTCCCGAATTGTAAAATTCAACTACTTCTTCAAGCGTTTTAAACCTGCCATCGTGCATGTACGGCGCAGTAAGTTCTATATTCCGTAAAGTAGGAGCGCTGAATTTTCCCACATCGTGGTGGCTTTTTGTAACGAGGTATCGGCCTAGATTTCTTCCTTCGTGAACCGTATCTAATCCGTTATTATTAAATGTGTTGCTGGTAAGTAAAGGATGCCCATGGCAATGAAAGCAATCTCCCCTTTCTGTTTCAAATGTCTGGAACCCATCCCACTCTTCCGGAGTAAAATTGGCTTCATGCTTCATCACTTTATCGAGTTTTGATTCGGATGATATCATCGTGCGTATAAATTGAGAAATTGCATATACTATTTTTAGCTGAAGCTCATCATAAGTTAACTGGGAAATATCAATTACATTAAATGCAACATTAAAAAAATGCGGGTATTGCGGATGATTCGTCAGTTTATAGACTAAGTCCGACATATTAGTGTTAAAAAAATCAGGCCCAAAATCTCCTAAACAGAGATGTTCTAATGTTGACTCTGAGCCATCCCAATTGTAGGTGGGATTCCAAGCGAGATTAACATGAGGAGGGACACTGATTTTTTCTCCTGTTTTAGTTGTAAATAAGGGGGTAGAGTATGATCTATCATTCTTATGGCATGTTGAGCAGGATTTGCCATTACTGGAAAGAATAGGATCGTAATACAACATCCTGCCTAACTGGATACCTTCAACTGTAAGTGGATTCTCTGCGGGAATAACCGGCTGCGGGAAGCCCTTTGGAATTTTTAATATATAGGGAGTTGCATGGTCAGATTCGGCTTTGTCCTTCCGGCAGGAATTATTTATGATAATTCCTAAAATAAAAAGTATGAGAATAGATTTTTTTATCATCAGAAACTAAAAACGTCAATTCCATTTTCTGCAATTTTTTTCATAGCCGCCGCATTCCCCATAATATAGCTTCCATCAACATTAAAATCAAAAACGTGTGGATTACGGAACCATTCATTTATATTCATTACAATACTTACCGGAGTTTTAGTGTTAGTTGATATTGTAATTGATTTATATAGTTTAACAGGAGTGAGACAACTGTTAGTACCCAGATGGATGTTGTACCCATAGCTTCCGGAAGTGTCCTTGTAATAACCTTCCAATTTCAGAAAATGATAGCCTCCACCCATCATGACTGGCCATTTCATATTAATATTTTCAGCAGTAGCTGGCAATGTATCGGAAACATTGTGTAATGAATCAAGTCCGATATTAAATTTTAGCCCTATATAATTCCCCGCATGAATATTTTTTAAAGTCAATTGATTTGTCTGAGATGTTACAGCATCTACGTAATGATAGTCTTTTAACAAATAAAGGCTGCTATCCGCTTTTATTAAACTGATCTGCGAAAGATAGTATACCATCTTCGTTATGCTATAATCATATCCGGCCTGGGTTTTGTACATAAAATGATTGGTCATGAAAATATCAGCATCAACCTTATAGCTGACAGATAATTCAATACCTTGAACATCCGGCGTTGGGGCTATGTCGGGTTGCTTCTCTTTTTTGCATGAAATGCAGAGGATTATGCAGGCACAAACCAACACAAACATAAATCTTACAAATGATGATTTAATCATCTGCTGAAGATACCGTCTGATCAAGTCTAATACTATGATTTAGAGCATAGTTTTAGCCGCATTTGGAACTGCCGCAATTTTTACATTTTATGCATCCTTCTTCATAAATTAAGCCGTCTGGGCTTCCGCACTCATTACATTTACGATCGACAGCCTTTGTGCCATCAGGAATGAATTTTTTCAGTGCGCGTTCAACTCCTGTTTTCCATGTGTTAATGGTGTCATTATATAAATGAAGATTTTCAATCAAGCCAACTACATGCGGAAGGGGCATTCCATGACGTAATACCCCTGAAATGAGCTTGGCATAATTCCAATATTCTTTATTGAAGGAACGGGAAAGCCCCTCAATGGTAACCCGGTAACCTTCTTTATCCATATATTGAAAATCATAGCGCTTACTTCCGTCCTCCGTTTTGTTCTTTATTACCCATCCCCTCTCAAGCCATTGAGGGATGCTGAAGGATTCTTCGGCCCGACCTGTAAAAACTTCGTAAGGCTTTCCGCTGATAACCCCTACAACGGCAATCCATTTCTCATCATGATTCATAAAACGGACAATCTCTGCTTCAAGTGTTTTAGGTCGTTTCGGAGGTTGAGTTTCCTTTATGTCGACCGATTCCGGTTTCTTTTCGTTGGATACCAATACTCCTGTTCTTGAACCATCACGATAAACAGTAATTCCTTTCAAACCGCTTTTCCATGCCTCAAGATAGATCTGTCCGACTTTGTCAATCGAAACATCATTTGGAAGATTAATTGTTGAACTGATGGAATGTGTAGTGTACTTTTGAACGGCTGATTGCAATTCGATGCGTTTGTGCCAATCAATTTCCGGAGCTGTTGAACCCTGGTATGGACTTTTTGAAATATCTGTTTCACCCGTAGTTTCCATCCATAATCTTAATTTGTGATGATAAACTGTAAATTCTTGCCAGGAATCTCCCATCGGATCCACAAAATCAACCCGCCCGTTTTTGTCCTGCGGATTAACTTTTCTTCTGCGCTTATAGGAGAGCATGAATACAGGCTCAAGTCCGGAGGATGATTGCGCCAACATACTAAGTGTACCTGTCGGAGCAACTGTGCTGATAGAAATATTCCTTCTGCCAAATTTCATCATACGTGTGTAAACCTTTGGTAAATCCTTTTTAAGCATTTGAACAAACTCCGATGTATTTTCAATCTTAGTATCGAAATCAGAGAATTTACCGCGTTCAATTGCCATGTCAATCGAGCTATCAAACTCGGCCTCGCATTTTGTTTTCATTATTTTTTCGACTTCTGAAATGGCTTCTGCCGAATCAAATTTCAGGCTAAGTCCTGCTAACGTGTCTCCCAGTGCTGTAAAACCAAGACCTGTTCTTCTTCCTTTCCTTCCTGCGTTGTAAAGAAGTTTCCAGGTATTTATTTCTACTTCCTTGATGTAATCGGGCTCTACGTCACTTTCAATTTTTGCCATAATTCTTTCAATCGCTTCCAACTCCAGATCAACGAGGTCGTCCATCAACCGCTGCGCCTCGTAAGTGATCTCATAGAATTTTTTGTAATTGAATTTAGCCTTAGCGGTAAAGGGCTTTTCAATGAAATTGAATAAATTGATGGCAATGAGCCTGCAGCTATCGCCGCCCTGCATCGCAATTTCCGAACAAGGATTTGTGGACACATTTTTAAATCCCGGATATACAGAAGATGTTGAGTAGTAGTGCTGCCTATCCCAAAATATCAAACCGGGTTCAGCCGTATTGTGTGCGCATTTTATTATAGTATTCCATAATTCCTGAGCTTTTACAACTTTAGTATATTTTGGTTTGGCCGCATCAATTGGCCAACGTAAAGTATAGTTCGTATTGTTCGACACTGCGTTCATAAATTCATCCGACAGACGGATGGAAATATTTGCCCCCGTAACTTTTGACAGATCCTGTTTAACAGTAATAAATTGCTCAACGTCCGGATGTGCGATGTCGATGGTAATCATTAACGCGCCTCTTCTTCCGTTTTGAGCCACTTCCCTTGTTGTATTGGAGAACCGCTCCATAAATGATACTGCTCCTGTTGTTGTTCCTGCTGCGTTTGAAACAGACATCCCGGCCGGCCTTAATGTGGAAATGTCAATTCCCACTCCACAACGTCTTTTAAACAACTGGGCTAATTGCTGGTCTGTGTAAAATATTCCACCATATGAATCATAAATTTCGGGAAGGACAATGCAATTGGAAAGGGATGCTATAATATGCGGATTGCCTAACGATGACATTACGCTCCCTTGTGGAATTACATATCTAAAATCTTTGAAATAACTGAAAATTTTTCTCTCATCAAGAAATTCTCGTTCCTGTCCGTACTTTGATAGAAATTTAAAGCTTCCGTTCAGGTGAGATTTTTCTTTGTACTCTTTTTCTATACGGGCGAATTGCTTTGCCATTCTTAAATGCATATCAGCAGGAGTCAGCTCAAGAAATTTTTTGTTCTTGTCTTTCATCGCATACTTATTCATCCAGGTTGAGGCAGCAAGCTCATCCCCATCGAAATAAGCGACACAATTTTTTAATACTTCCTCGTAAGAATACGTGCCAACGTTATTCTTCAAAGTTTTTTTTGGCATTTCTAAAGTTATCATAATTAAAATAGTTTGATTTTACATTTGGGGAATAAAATGGTGGTGCAAATTAAGTTATGAAATATGGATATTCCCGAACTGAACTTTCAACTTTTACACATTGTTTTGAACACTTATCTTTTATCATATTTTTATATGATATGAATCATAAATAAATGTGATGCAGATCATTTAGATTTCGCTGAGCAGGAATTATATTAGTTAACTACCTTGGTCATAATATAATGTCACAAGAGACATTTCTATTCAATAAAATAATTTTCGGACCACTAAAGAGCCGGAGACTTGGACTGTCCTTAGGGATTAACCTTTTGCCTCTAAATTCAAAATTATGCAACTTCAATTGTATCTACTGTGAATGCGGTCTGACCGGAAGGCGAGGATTGGCGAAAGATGCCTTTCACCCGGCCAAAACGGTGAAAAGAGATCTTGAGGAGGCAATGATACAATTAAAAGAAAAAAATATTTTTCCTGATGCAATTACATTTGCAGGAAATGGAGAGCCTACAATTCATCCTGAGTTTTCAAAAATTATTGAGGATACTATTGCTCTCAGGAATATGTATTTTCCGAAAGCAAAAGTTGCCGTGCTTACCAATGCAACTATGCTTAATCGAAGTAATGTTGTTGAAGCCTTAAAGAAAGTTGATTTGCGAATTCTGAAACTTGATGCGGGTGGCGAGGAGCTGTTTCAAAAAATTAATCAACCCCGTTCGCGAAGAAGTCTGAGTTGGATAGTTGACCATTTGCAATATTTTAAGGGCGATTTAATTGTACAATCAATATTCTTCAGAGGAATGTGTAATGAAATTTCCGTTGACAGCACTACAGTAGAAAATGTAACAGCCTGGCTTAAGTTGCTTGAAAAAATACGGCCACGACAAGTGATGCTTTATTCAATTGACAGGACCCCTGCTGAGAAGGGACTGGAAAGAATTCCCGATGAAATACTTGAAGGGCTTGCAATGAAAGTCCGGGAAATGGGAATTGACGCAATGGTAAGCTGAGTTCTTTTAAAACAATTTTCCGGTGCCTTTCCCAATTGGCAGCATTTGTAAGTGTTGTCTTCTTTTTTCTTCTTCTATTATCAATCTAAGTTCCCTGCTCATTTGGCCTGCGATAGCTGTATTCTCGGCAGCTCTTCTTATCAGGTATGGAATAACTGATTTAACCGGTCCATAAGGAAGGTATTTGGTAACATTATATCCCGCCTCAGCCAGGTTGTATGTGATATGATCACTCATTCCATATAACTGTGAAAAATAAACATGCGGGTGATTATTCGGGATATTCAGATCTTCCATTTTTTTGACAAGATGCATCGTACTCGCTTCATTATGAGTACCGGCACACAATGTTATTATATCTATATTTTCCAGACATTCATCCACTGCTTTATCAAAATCGGAATCGGTTTTTTCTTTACTCATTTGAATAGGCGACTTATATCCCATTTCAACTGCACGAAGGTTTTCTTTTTCCATGTAAGCTCCGCGAACCAACTTAATGCCGATAGAAAAATTGTTATTTCTGGCTTTATGTATGAGTTTTTGAAGGTATTCGATTCTATCCCAGCGATACATTTGGAGAGTGGTAAGCACAATCGCAGATTTTTTATTGTTCATTTCCATCATCTCCTCAGTCAACATGTCAATGGCATCTTGTATCCAGCTTTCCTCTGCATCAATGTATATCGGGACAGCAGAGCGTGTGGCATATGAACTTATTTCAGCAAGTCTTTTTTTGAGAATTATTAACTCTTCTTCTTCTTCTTTAGTTAATTTATTTCGGACATTTAATTTCTCGAGTAGTCCAAAACGCGCTATTCCTGTTAGTTTAACACTGGTGTATGGAATTGCGGGATTACCCTTCGCCACGCTGATAAT
>JAEUTS010000181.1 GCA_016787005.1 Bacteroidia bacterium | reverse complement strand
TATTTCTGCTTAAAGGAAATACTTTTATGGCTGAAATGTATTATAATCAGGCATTGGCATTGGACCCCGATTATGAGCAGGCCATAATGAATAAAGCAGGTCTTTACCTGTCGCAAAAGCAAACGGAAAAGGGGAAGCAGCTTCTTCAACAATTTATAAAGTATCATCCCAAAAGCGCTCAGGTCAGGGCATTGTTGAGTAAACTTTAATTAGATTATACCATAAAGAGTACTTAGCCCGAGGAGGTAAATTTCTTATATTCGTTGCCCGTGGCCGGAAAAAAAATATCGTTTTTTAAAAAAGTGATCGTCTCCTTTTTATTTCTGATGATTGCAGGTGGAGGTATTGCCATTTATTGGGGTTATAAGCTCATATATCAACCCAATGTAAAACTTAATGGTAAAAGTGTAGAGTATTTTTACATTCCTACCGGTTCCTCCTTCGATGATGTGATAAATAGTTTGACTGAGAAGCAGGTTATTGTAAACCGTACCTCTTTTCAGCGCTTAGCCGAACTCAAAAAGTATAAAAAGAAAGTGAAACCCGGACGTTACCGTATCCGGAATAATATGAATAATAATGAGCTGGTGAATATGCTGCGTGCGGGAATCCAGGAGCCTGTTCTGCTCGCATTCAATAATATCAGGACAAAAGAACAACTGGCCTCTCGGGTAGGTAAAAAGCTGGAGGCCGATTCTCTTCAATTACTGGAAATACTTAATAGCAATGAGTTTGCGGCGAAGTACAACTTAAAAAAGCAAACAATTTTAACCTTGTTTATTCCTAATACCTACGAAATGTATTGGAACACTTCGGCCGATGAGTTTATTGCTCGAATGGTAAAAGAGTACGATAATTTCTGGAATGAGAAAAGAAAAGCAAAGGCAAAAGAGATTGGCTTGTCGCGCACAGAGGTGGCTATTCTTGCTTCTATTGTACAGGCCGAGCAGAACAGGTTTGATGATGAAAAACCTGTTATTGCCGGTTTATATCTTAATCGTTTAAAGATCGGTATGCCGCTGCAAAGCGATCCGACATTGATCTATGCGCTTGGTGATTTTAGCATAAACCGTGTTTTAAATGCCGATAAGGAAATTGATTCACCATACAATACATACAAAAATACAGGTTTGCCGCCGGGTCCGATAAATTTGCCGGAAATATCATCCTTAGATGCTGTGCTGAATTGCCGGAAAAGTAATTATTTGTATATGTGTGCTAAAGAAGATTTCTCAGGTCGGCATAATTTTTCTGTTACCATGGAGCAACATGCTGTTTTTGCCAGGCGTTTCCGGGAGGCACTGGATAAACATAATATAAAGCGATAATGATATGGGTGCATGACAGATTTCCCTTCCAAACTTCCTTCTCCTTTGGATAAGGGTAGGATGAGGCGACAAGAGGGAAATTTGTCATGCACCTAATGATATTAGCAGTCTTTAAATAGAAATTCGTATTTTTCGTTGAAATATATTAAAGTGTGACAGTTATGAGCAAAATTAAATTCGGAACCGACGGCTGGAGGGCAATTATTGCGAAAGACTTTACGGTTGAGAATGTAACCCGTGTTGCTGAAGCGACTGCGGCCTGGTTAAATAAAAATTTTAAGAATCCATCGGTTGTTATTGGTCATGATTGCCGCTTTGGCGGAGAATTGTTTGCCGAAACGGTTGCAATAGTAATGGCCTCAAATAATGTAAAAGTTTTTTTGGCGAAAGGATTTATTTCAACCCCAATGATATCCCTTGGTACGGTAAGGCATAAAGCGAATGCCGGTATAATTATCACTGCAAGTCATAATCCGCCTTCATATAACGGGTACAAGCTCAAAGGAAGTTATGGAGGACCCATGTTGCCCGAAAAGGTGCAGGAAGTGGAGGATATGATAAAGGACAGATCAACCATTGATGCAAACATTTATTCGATCAATGATCTGATCCATGCCGGAAAAATTGAGATCACCGATCTTGAAGGCATGTATTGTAAGCATGTTGAAGATAATTTTGATCTTGACGCGATCCGTAATTCGGGTTTAAAATTGGCATACGATGCCATGTATGGCGCCGGTCAGAATGTAATCAGGCGCTTGTTGCCTGATGTAACATTACTGCACTGTGATTATAATCCGTCGTTTGACGGGCAGGCTCCGGAACCTATACATAAGAACTTAAAGGAGTTCGCGGACTTGATCAAGGTATCTGAAGATATTGATTGCGGACTGGCAACAGACGGAGATGCGGATCGTATTGGATTGTACGACAAGCACGGTAACTTTATCGATTCACATCATATTATTTTACTTTTAATAAAATACCTTTTTGAGCAGAAGAAAATGAAAGGTAAAGTGGTTACTGCTTTTTCGGTAACACCACGGGTTAAACAAATGTGTGAGCATTTCGGATTACCTTACCAGGTAGTCAAAATTGGATTCAAATATGTTGCTGCAGTAATGCTACAGGAAGATGTATTGCTTGGTGGCGAGGAGTCAGGTGGCATAGCTATAAAGGGTCATATCCCTGAACGTGATGGTATCTGGATCGGTTTAACAATATGGGAGTATATGGCCAGATCAGGAAAGTCGCTTGATGACCTGATACAAGAGGTTTACAGAATAACAGGCGCTTTTTCGTTCGAGCGTTCTGACTTGCATCTTAAGGAGGATTTGAAAAATACCATTGTAGAAAATTGTAAAAACAATAATTACAAAGCCTTTGGTAAGTATAAGATACAGCGCACCGAGACTATTGATGGGTATAAATACTTCTTCAGCGATACTGAATGGTTAATGATACGGGCATCCGGCACAGAACCGGTATTACGTAACTATGCCGAAGCCGGAAGCAGCGAAGCGGCCTTTGCAATACTAAATGCTGCGGAAAAAACGCTTCTTAACTGAGATTAATGGTATTTTTAATACCTTTGCAGGAACATAAAATGGTTC
>JAEUTS010000168.1 GCA_016787005.1 Bacteroidia bacterium | reverse complement strand
GATCCCGGCCAAAAAAGTGGCAATGATAAGTCCGTTAACTCCGTATTGTTGAACAATGCCGTAGACTATAACAATAAAGGCACCTGTAGGACCTCCGATCTGAACCTTACTGCCTCCAAAAGCGGAAATAACAAAGCCGGCGATGATAGCGGTAAATAAACCTTTTTCGGGCGAAACGCCTGAAGCAATGGCAAACGCAATAGCAAGGGGCAATGCAACTATACCAACAATGATCCCTGCAACAATATCTTTGTAGAATAGTTCTTTTGAATAATCTTTAAGAGTAGTGAATAGTTTTGGTACCAGCATAATATGTATTTGTCATACCAAAAGTAAGAAGAACACCTGCTGTATATATTCTACACGCGCTGTAATATTAACCGTGGGCTGTTTATTACGAATTCATTCAGGTATCCCTGATACCATGCATTGTAAAGATGAGAATTGAACCATTTTAGTCATAATCAATCTCACTTGCATTATTCTCATACTTCAGATTACTAAGTGCCTCTCCTTCTGTATTTTGTTTTTCAAGGGTCCAGGCATCAGTAGAAGTTGTTTCCAGCCAGGATTTTCCCGATTTACGGAAAATCTGTAATGATAAGCCATATATATCCTGAAAGTGCTGTTCAAGATCGCCAACCGTCATTTGAGGTACAATAGTAATGTCTCCTTTTTTATGGATAGTCCGACATTCACCAAGAGTTTTGGAATTGCTCTTCATTAATTTTTTTGCCGATCCCCCGCCTTTTGTATGCGGTTTCGAAAAAAATTCGAGTTTAAGGTACGGAAATACCGTATTGAATTCCTTCTGGATCGCACTGATTTTCCTGTTGTCGCTGATCTTGATTTTCATAGTTCAGATAGTATTAGTTTTCCGTTATTTATTACTCGTGAAGTATTAACAATGGTATATGGGTATGAAAAGCCATTTTACGGGTATTGCTACTATTGAAGAGTTGACCAAAAAAGCCGTGTTTGCGTTTTATCATCACTAATAAATCTACATCATGTCCTTTGAGATAATGATCGATGCCGTGAATTGTATCCGAATCGACAAAGTTTACCATTCTATGAGGAACTTCCGCAAGCAAAGTGTTCGCTTGTTTCGCTGATAAGGATGACTCAAGACTTAATTTTTGGTGCTCTTGTCTAACATTTAATGCTGTTACTCTTGATTTAAATTGTTTAGCTAATTCAATAATAATGTTGATGCTATTTGTGTCGTCAATTTCTTTAAAATCAAATGCGACAATAACATTAGCTAATTCTGCGAACTTTGCACTGCCGGGGATAATTAGAACAGGGGTTTTTGATTTTTGAGAAACCGATGTGGCTGTACTTCCTAATAGTTGATCAATTTTCCCCGAGCCGCTAATACCCATTACAATCAGATCAACTGGATTAGTTTGACTGTATTCGTTGATTTCTTCCGCTGCAAAGCCAACTTTAGAAACCACTTCAATCTTTACCGACGGATATTTCTTTTCCAGCTCAGCTTTTTTTAAATTGAGTGTTTCCAAACTGTCTTTTTCCAATTCATCAAAGGGAATTGTTACCACAGGCGCGTCGCCGGCGATTACCGGCACATGAAAGCAATGGAACAATATAATTCTGGTATTGGTCTTTGCAGCAAGAGCAACAGCATACTCAACTGCATTGTTAGCTATATCAGAGAAATCGGTTGGTGCTAAAATAGTTTTCATTTTTGATTATTTTATAATGACCTCATTTTTTGTAAAAATTCTATTATTCCTATCAGGTAATCAACAGATATTACATCCCAATTAGCGGGCATAACAAGTAATGCTATCAGCAATATCAAACGCGGAAACACAAACTGAATGTCCCACATAGGTTTGATTATACTGAAGGCTATGCATACCATAAGCAAATCTATCCCGAGTAAATAAAGTGCCACTGACTTTAACAAGCCAATGATGAGCATTAATCCGCATATAAGTTCAACATACGAAGTATAAATCCCGGCCCACCTTATCATCCATGAGGAGACGTTGTAATCTTCCATTTGTTTTTCAAACGTCTGAATAACATTTTGAACCTTAACATGGAAAACTTTGTCGAATCCCTGGGCAAAGAACAATACGCCAAGAAAAACTCTTACAATAAAACTTGCCGCTATGTAATTATAAAAGATCATATCCTACACCTGTTAATATTGATGACAAATGTAGA
>JAEUTS010000157.1 GCA_016787005.1 Bacteroidia bacterium | reverse complement strand
CATCATGGCGAATTGGTCGAAGTTCCTGATTTTACAGGCATTAAAATGGCCGATTTGGATGTTTTTATTCAGGATAAAAGGCTTAGGTACACTATAATTGACTCTGTTTATGACCCCAAGGGACCTAAGGGTGTTGTTATTCGCCAGGAACCCGAAAAAAAAATCAACGTTAAGGAAAATAGAACCATCTATTTATACGTTACTACAATATTGCCTCCGCAGGTGACTATGCCAAAATTGATGGATAAATCACTCCGGCAGGCTGCCTCCATACTTGAAACCTATGGTTTAAAGCTTGGTCGCGCACGTTATGTGCCCGATCAATGTGCGAATTGTGTATTGCAGCAATTGGTGAAAGGTAAAAAAGTGGAACCCGGAACCCAATTGCCAAAAGGTTCAGTGGTTGACCTGGTAGTTGGTAAAGGCTTAAGCGGAGAAAAAATACCTGTGCCCAATTTGTTGGGCTTAACACGGGCAGAGGTGTTGGACAGGTTGGCCGAATATTCATTGAATGAAGGAGCTGTAGCATTTGAGCAGCCCGCCGATTCAGGAAGAGCACGGGTATACAGGCAAGTGCCCGGTCCAAGTAAAGAAGATAATATTAGCATGGGCAGTAGCATAGATTTATTTTTTACAAATAAAAAGGAGAAGCTGCCAACAGTCCGCGACTCAGTACAAGCAGAGAGTAAATGAATAGATCAATATATTTAGCTATAGTTTTTGTTTTTTTTACCTGCCAAAGTATTTTTGGGCAGGAGGAAGTGTTATTGGATCTGCAAACGAACCCGGTGGTTGCTAAAAAATGGCATCAATTGCAGCTGAATTATTCCCCTGCTAAGTTGGCACAGCAGGTTATAGATACATTAGCACTACCATTTCTCGAAGATTTTTCTAAAGAAAGTGTTTACCCCGATACTGCTAAATGGATAGGAAGTTCAGTATTCATTAATCGCACTTACCCCGTAGCTCCTGTATCTATAGGCGTCGCCACATTTGACGGTGTGGATTCTACAGGCTACCCTTATAATTTTGCCGCATCGGGTACTTCTTCTGGTGAGGCCGATCATCTTACTTCATTGCCAATCGATCTCGGTTCGTTTTTCCCGGTAGATTCTGTTTATTTCAGTTTTTTTTACCAGGCCCAGGGACGCGGGAATGCACCTGAAGTAAAGGATTCATTGGTGCTCCAGTTTAAACGTGCAAGTACCAATACCTGGCAAAATGTTTGGTCGCATAAAGGGTATCAAATATGGGATCAGAATTTAAATAAGGCAATTAATAAAGACACTAATTTTCACGTTGTAATTGTTCCTGTTATTGATACGGCATTTTTGAAAAAGGGCTTCCAGTTCAGGTTTAAAAATTACGCTACATTATCCGGCAATGTCGATCATTGGCATATTGACTATGTCTATTTGAAGAATAATAGAACAAGGGCCGATACCATTTTCGAGGATGTTGCCTTTGTTTATGAGCCATCTTCACTGTTAAAAAAATACCAGGCCATGCCTTGGGAACAGTATAAAACTTCAGAGTTAAAGGATGCCGTTGCGACTTTATCTACTTATATCCGAAATACTAATAATGTAACAAAAAATACTTTTTACAATTATGTTATTAAAGACAATGCAGGTACGCAGGTTTCGACTTATAGTGGTGCGAGTGATAACGTAGATCCGTATTCGTCCATTGGTTTATGCAAATATCCTCCGTTTGCAACTCCTCCCTTAAACTATGTAATA
>JAEUTS010000136.1 GCA_016787005.1 Bacteroidia bacterium | reverse complement strand
GGTTGAGCCTAAACAACGAGTATATGTACACCGCCTTGAAGCCAAAGAAGGAGACAGTGTTGAATTGAAGAACATTCTGCTTCTTGATAACAACGGTAAAGTTACTGTCGGCACTCCGCTTGTTGAAGGAGCTACTGTTGCCGCGAAAGTATTATCTCACCTTAAAGGCGATAAAGTGATTATCTTCAAGAAAAGAAGAAGAAAAGGATACAGAAAGCTGAATGGTCATCGCCAGTATTTTACACAAATATTTATTCAGGGAATTGCCGCAAATGGAGAAAAAATGAAGTTGGAGGAAGCTCCAATTGTAAAAGCTAAAGGTCGCGAAGAAGTGGATGAAGTAGTTGTTGAAACAAAACCTAAAAAAGCAAAAGCAGCTCCTAAAGCAGCGGCAAAAAAAACTCCAGCAAAAAAAGTAACAAAGAAAAAAGAAGCGTAAAGAAACAGTTTGCAGTTGGCAAGAAAATAGTTGGCAATGGTTCAACTTTAAACTTAAAATCAGCAACTTTAAACCAAAGAAGTCATGGCACATAAAAAAGGTGAAGGTAAAGTAAAGAACGGTCGCGAATCGGTAAGCAAACGATTGGGCATTAAAATATATGGTGGTCAGATAGCGATCGCAGGTAACATTCTTGTTCGTCAAAGAGGCACAAGGCATTATCCCGGTAAAAATGTAGGTATGGGAAAAGATCATACTTTGTTTGCCTTGACTGATGGTACAGTTGTTTACAAAAAGTCGAAAGAGGATCGTTCGATCGTATCGGTTGTTCCGGCTACTGCGTAAACACAGATAGATATTGAATAAGATCCCCTGTTGTTTTCTTCAGGGGATTTTTTATTTTTATACGGTTCAAATTTATGTCATTCTTCACTTCGTTCGGAATGTAAATACAAAGAGAAATAATTCATTTTAGACTAAAAACATATGTTGCAATTAAACTATATCCGTGAGAATAAAGATGAAGTCATTAATCGTTTGGCTGTAAAGCATTTTGATGGGAGGAAGGTTATTGACGATGTTGTGAACCTTGATGAAGTTCGTCGGTCAACTCAAAAGGAACTTGATGCAATTTTGAATGAAGCAAATGTATTGGCCAAACAGGTCGGTGAGCTGTTTAAAGCAGGAAAAAAAGCTGAAGCCGAAGACCTGAAAAATAAAAGTTCCGCGTTAAAGGAAACTTCCAAAAAGCTGGAAGAATCATTGCGGATCGTTGAAGAAGCACAGAAAAGTTTGCTTGTTCAGGTTCCTAATTTACCCAGTGTAAAAGTTCCGAAAGGAAAAACTCCTGCCGATAATGAAGTCGTTTTTACACACGGGGAGCTGCCAAAACTGGCGGACGGAACCAAGCCGCATTGGGAATTAACTACCCAATACGATATCATAGATTTTGAATTGGGTGTAAAGCTAACAGGGGCGGGGTTCCCTGTGTATAAAGGAAAGGGAGCTAAGTTGCAGCGTGCCTTGATAAACTTTTTTCTGGATAATGCCACAGCGGCTGGTTATAATGAGATACAGCCTCCAACATTAGTAAATGAAGCATCAGGTTTCGGAACAGGACAGTTGCCGGATAAGGAGGGGCAAATGTATCATGTAGGAATTGATAATCTTTATTTGATTCCTACTGCCGAAGTTCCGATTACAAATATTTATCGGGATGTTATTGTGAAAACCGAGCAACTGCCGATAAAAAATTGCGGATACACGAATTGTTTTCGGAGGGAAGCCGGTAGTTATGGAAAGGATGTAAGGGGGCTAAATCGTTTGCACCAATTTGATAAAGTGGAGATCGTTCAGATAGCCCACCCGGAAAGATCATATGAAGTGCTTGAAGAAATGCGTGAGTATGTTGCTGGTCTGTTGAAAAAACTTGAATTGCCTTTCCGGACACTGAAACTATGCGGAGGCGATATGAGTTTTGCATCCGCACTTACTTATGATTTTGAGGTGTTTTCAGCAGCACAGGAAAAATGGCTGGAAGTAAGTTCTGTGTCTAATTTTGAGGCTTTTCAAAGTAACCGTTTAAAACTTCGCTTTAAAGGAAGCGATGGGAAAACCCAATTGGCGCATACACTAAATGGTAGTGCGTTGGCTTTGCCGCGTATTGTTGCGGCCTTGCTGGAGAATAACCAAACCAATAAGGGAATAAGAATTCCTGCTGCGCTGGTATCATATACCGGTTTTGATATGATCAATTAAAATGCAAAAAATAGGAGTTCCGTTTATTATAGGTTCTTTTTTAACTCTTTTCCTGGTTAATTCCTGTGGATCAAAATATCCCAAAGAGATCGTAAGCGTTGATAGCTTGCAGGCGTTGCTTAATATAACTCAGACCGAACTTAAAGCAATAGATAAAGCCGAGATCAATAATAAATACAGTGAGATTAAAGAGAATATAGCCTTTATCCAGCAGAATTATAATGATACCTTAACGCTGGAAATGGCAGAGTTTTTGGGGGACTATAGTTTAGTACTTAAGGCATTTGAGTCTGTAAAGGAAGAGTATGCCGGACTGGAAAAGGAATTGGAGTTTTCAAGTAAGCAACTTAATAGTCTAAAACACGATCTTCAATACAATATAATAAATGATGATAGTGTTAAGATATACTGTATGCGCGAAGATCAGGCAGTCAAAAGAAATGCGAAATCTGTACAGGCAATGCAGACGGCTTTGAAACGCAACATAGAGTTATGTGATAAATTGACTCCGCAAATAAGAAGGTTAATAGAAAGCATTAAGGCTAAACAATAGAAAGATTAAACTTGAGAAACGTAATTAAAATAGTGTTCATTCTTAATTTTTCATTTCTAATTCCTTGTGATATATTGGCTCAGGTTTCAACAGATGAAAAACTGGCCAACCAGTATTTTCAGAATAAAGAATACGACAAAGCAATTGTGTATTATGAGAAGTTGTTTGGGAAGAAATCATCCGACCTTATTTATCAGAGCTATTTAAGTTGTTTGCTCGAGTTAAAGGATTTTAAAACCGCGGAGAAAGTTGTTAAAAAACAAATGAAGAATAATCCCGGTCAGCTCGACTATGGTGTTAACCTTGGAATGGTTTATTTCGCCGCTGGCGATGCGGATAAAGCCAGATCAGAATATGAAAAGGCGATCAAACAATTGCCGGCCGACCAGGAACCAGTATTTAACCTCGCAAATGCTTTTCTTAAAATAAGGGAATGGGATTACGCTATTGCAACCTATCAAAAGGGTAGAAAGCTGCTCAGAGGAGTATATCCTTTCAATATGGAATTGGCCGAAGTTTATCAGCAAAAGGGTGATATAACAGCCATGATAAGCGAATACCTTGATATGTTGGAGCTGGGGGATTCTTATTTGCAAAGCGTTCAGAATTCATTACAAACGAGTTTCGGAATTGAAGGAGACGCGAAAAAAAATGAAATCATCCGCTCGCAGTTGCTAAAGCGTGTGCAACAAAACCCTGATAAAACAGTTTATACCGAATTGCTTATTTGGATGTTCATGCAACAAAAAGAGTTCGATTCAGCTTTCACACAAGTAAAAGCGTTGGATAAACGAAAAAGGGAGGATGGCTCACGTGTAATAGCCCTCGCTCAAACCTGTGTGCAGAATGAGAACTATGACGTTGCCGTTAAAGCATATAAATATGTTATTGATAAAGGTCCTGAAAGCTCATACTACCTGAGTGCACGAATTGAACTGCTGAATGTTATGTATAAAAAGGTGGTCTCGCAGAATAATTATACGCAGATAGAACTTATTGAATTGGAAGCAAATTATAGTAAGTCCCTTTTAGAATTGGGCAAATCTGTTAGTACAGTTTCACTTATAAAAGACATGGCGCACTTGCAGGCATTTTATTTATACAAAACGAAAGAAGCTATTGCATTGTTGGAGGAGGCTGTTCAGATACCCCTTCTTTCAGCAACGCTGCAGGCTGAGTGCAAACTAGAATTGGCGGACATTTTGCTGATGACCGGTGATGTGTGGGAGGCATCCCTTACTTATTCACAGGTAGAAAAAGCATTTAAGTACGATGTGGTAGGCCAGGAAGCAAAATTCCGGAACGCGCGAATTGCATTTTATACAGCCGATTTTAAATGGGCGCAGGCGCAGCTTGATGTACTGAAGGGATCTACTTCAAAACTTATCGCGAACGATGCGATGGCACTTTCAATAATGATCAGTGATAATATGGGCTGGGATTCGATTACAACACCCTTGGAAATGTATGCACGAGCTGACCTGCTGTCGTTTCAAAATAGGGATGATGAGGCGTTGATTGTATTGGATTCAATTAAGGAAAATTACCCCGATCATACAATCCAGGATGATATTTTATTTAAGCGTTATGTCATAATGATGAAGAAAAATAAATATGAGGAGGCTGCGAAATACCTGCAAAGTATAATCGATAATTTTTCGTCGGATATTTTGGGTGATGATGCCATGTTTTACCTGGCCGGGCTTTATGAGAACAGGTTGAACGACAAACAAAAGGCAATGGGTTTATACAATGAACTACTCATCAAATTTCCCGGAAGTATGTTTACAGTTGAAGCCCGTAAAAAATTCAGAAAGCTAAGAGGGGATGCGGTGAATTAAGATATTTTTTAAAGTATAAGTATGATAATTTATAACGTAACATTGAATATCGATGATGATATTCACGATGAATGGTTGAAGTGGATGAAGGAAAAGCACATACCCGACGTAATGAGAACCGGCCTTTTTTTAGAGAACAGAATGCTGAAATTGTTGATGGATGAACCACAGGGAAAAACCTATTCGATGCAATATACACTTAATAATATGGCTGATTTGGAAGAGTATCGGGCCAAACATGCTCCGCGTTTGCAAAAGGAGCTCATTGAGCGCTATGCGGATAAGTTCGTAGCCTTTCGGACAGTATTGGAAGTGGTCTGATGTTTCCTCACTTATTTTAATTATGGATGTACGCGCTAAAAAGCATTTAGGCCAACATTTTCTGAAAGACGAAGACATTGCCCTTAATATTGTAAAAGGACTTACAAATAAAAGCGGTTGTAAAAAAGTGCTTGAAGTTGGTCCGGGTATGGGGGTGCTCACCAAATACCTTTTAGAGGAGAAATCATTTGAAACTTATGTGGTAGATATTGACCGGGAATCGATCTCTTTTTTGCAGAAAAAATATCCCCTGTTGGAAGATCGGATCATTGCCGGCGATTTTTTACAGATGGAGTTTAATAAATACTTCAACGAACCGTTTCTTGTTATTGGCAATTTTCCTTATAATATTTCAACCGAAATACTTTTTAAAATTTTGGATAATCGTAACCAGGTACCTGAAGTGGTTGGCATGTTTCAAAAGGAAGTGGCTGAGCGCATAGCATCAAAACCGGGTAATAAAGTCTTTGGTATTGTAAGTGTATTGTTGCAGGCTTTTTATGATATTGAATATTTGTTTACGGTTGAGCCGGAAGTGTTTGACCCACCTCCCAAAGTGAGATCGGGGGTTATACGTTTGATACGGAATACTACACAGCAATTAGGCTGTGATGAAAAGCTTTTTGTACGGGTTGTAAAAGCTACTTTTGGTCAGCGAAGAAAAATGATACGTAACGGTTTGAAACAATTTAAACTCAGGAAGGAATTTATATCACATCCCTTCCTGACAATGCGGGCCGAACAATTATCTGTGAAAGATTTTGTGGAGTTGACCAATATGCTGGATAAATCGTAAATTGCGTCGGTAAAAGTCCCTTTTATTTATTGGTTACACTATGCAATTCCAGCTCACACCGGAATATTTAGAACTTCTACGAAAGGCCATTGGTACTAATGACCTTAAGTTTATAATGGAGCAGCTTAAAGAGCTTCACCCACCTGATATTGCCGAAATTTTTAATGAGCTCGATCTGGAGGAGTCCAAATACCTGTATAAGCAACTTGACGAAAGTGAAGCGGGTAAGGTGTTGGTCGAGATGGAAGATGATAAAAGGGAAAAGTTCCTCGCCTCTCTTACTTCCAGGGAAATCGCTGAGCATATTGATAATATGGCTTCGGATGACGCGGCTGATGTTATAGCCGAACTTCCGGACAGTGTGCAGGATGAAGTATTATCTCACATGGAAGACAGTGAGCAGGCCAGCGATATTGTCGGCCTGATGAATTATGATGAGAACACGGCAGGTGGTTTAATGGCGACTGAGTTAGTGCGTGTGCATGTCACCGATTCAGTCCGTTTATGTGTACGGGAGCTACGGAAACAGGCCGAAGAGGTTAAAAATATTTATACGATTTATGTAGTTGATGACGGAAATAAGCTGCTCGGTTTACTTTCGCTTAAAAGTCTGCTTACAACATCTTTAAGCGCTAAAGTAAAGGACGTGTATAATCCGGATATAATTTCTGTTAAAACAAATACTCCCGCGGAAGAAGCTGCGAAGATTATGGAGAAGTACGACCTGGTTGTACTACCGGTAGTTGATAGTTTAGGTAAGCTGGTGGGCCGCATCACCATTGATGATATTGTTGACGTGATACGTGAAGAAGAAACAGAGGATGTTCAGAAGATGGGGGGTATGGAAGCGTTAGATGAACCTTATATGAGTATCCCTTTTCTTGGAATGATCAAAAAGCGTGTGGGTTGGCTCACATTGCTTTTTATAGGTGAAAGTTTTACAGCTACGGCCATGGGTTTTTTTGAAGGAGAAATAAAGAAAGCCGCGGTGCTTGCAACATTTATTCCATTGATCATCTCAAGTGGAGGAAATACAGGTTCGCAGGTGTCAACCCTTATTATCCGTGCACTCTCACTGGGAGAAATAACAATAAGTGAATGGTTGAATATTGTACGGAAAGAAATTAAAGTGGGACTTGCATTAGGCATCGCTTTAGGAGTATTGGGATTTTTACGTGTAGCCATATGGTCGTCCTTTACCGATATTTACGGACCTCATTGGAAGCTGATAGGTATTTGTATAGGAGTTGCATTGATGGGCGTAGTGTTGTGGGGTAATTTAATGGGTTCATTATTTCCAATAATATTGAAAAGATTAGGATTGGATCCAGCGGTTTCATCCGCGCCATTTGTTGCTACTATGGTTGACGTTACCGGCCTTATCATTTATTTCACTGTGGCTTCCATTATGTTAAGGGGCATTATACTGTAGCACAGGTTTGCAACCTGTCTTACAATTTACGATCATGAAAATACTTTTTATTGATACAACTCATCCTTCACTTCACGAAGAACTAGTTAAGGCCGGTTTTCAATGCCATCTGAATTTTAACCTGACAACGGAGCAGATTATCCAAGATATAGATCAATACGAGGGAGTTATCATACGCAGTAAGATCAAATTTACAAGGGAGATTATTGATAGGGCCCTGCGGCTGAAATTTATTGCAAGAGTTGGTGCTGGCATGGAAAATATTGATGTCTCTTATGCGGAAAGCAAGGGTATAAGCTGCCTGCATGCACCTGAGGGTAATCGGGATGCAGTTGCGGAGCATGCTTTAGGGATGTTGTTAAGTCTGCTCAATAATATTGGCAGAGCTGATAAAGAGGTTCGTGCCGGCAAATGGATACGCGAGGGTAACAGGGGAGTAGAGTTGGCAGGAAAAACGATAGGTGTGATCGGCTTTGGGAATATGGGGAGCGCTTTCGCGCAACGACTTAAATGTTTTGGGTGCGAAGTAATTGCCTATGATAAATACAAGAAGGGTTTTGGTTCGGAGCATGTCAAGGAAGTTGGTTTGACGGATATTTTTAAAAGAACGGATGTGCTAAGCCTGCACCTTCCGCTGACCGATGAAACCAATTATCTCATCAACGATACATTCATTAATAAATTCGCGAAACCATTTTATATTATTAATACGGCAAGGGGGAAGATACTGAATACAGCCGATCTTGTAAAAAACATGAGATCAGGGAAAGTTTTAGGTACCTGTCTGGATGTATTGGAATACGAAACAATTTCATTCGAAGATATTGATACAAAAGTATTACCTGAACCATTTCAATATCTCATCCGATCGGATAAAGTTATATTAACACCGCATATAGCAGGGTGGACGCATGAAAGCAATGAAAAGATGGCGCGTGTTTTGGTTAATAAGATTAAGATGTTGTATAATCTGTAGATTTTTCAATGAAAATATTTTTCCGACATTATATCTTCTTTTTGATTATTCCCCTGCTGTCAAAACCGGTAAATGCCACTGTCGGTTCTGATTCATCAAGGATTGTAGTTGCAGCCGG
Source organism: Bacteroidia bacterium (assembly GCA_016787005.1). Taxonomy (GTDB): domain Bacteria; phylum Bacteroidota; class Bacteroidia; order JABDFU01; family JABDFU01; genus JABDFU01. The sequence continues at coordinate 3,694 of JAEUTS010000136.1, read as the reverse complement.
AAGTATGTCCTTTAGTGAGATCAGATCGTTGATGGATAAACATATTGATGTGGTTGTTAATTTCACAATGAGCCAGGCTGATATTCAATCACTCGTAAGTACTGATGCCGACCACATTTTTATTGATGGACGTGGCTTTGATTATATTTTACTTAATTCCTGGTTAAGTGCAGGAGCATCTGTCATTGTGGATCGTTCTTATTCAACATTTGATCTGAAATCATTGACAGGCATGGGGGGCAGTAAAGTATATATTTTTGCACGCGGATTTGAGATATTTGATATCGAAGCATTCATGTCAAACGGTGCGAATATTATTCTTGACAGAGGCGTGTCTTATTCCTATTTATATTCTGCCATCAGTAAGTATCAGAATAGAGTGTGTATTGACACCAAAGGATTTTCTATACCTGAACTCAATGATTTTGTAAATAATGGTGCCGGTATATGGATCAGCAATGTTTTATATTTAAGTGATACCCATACTTTTATCATGCAGGCAGCAAAATATGGAGGGAATATTTTTATCGATCAAAAGCTTTCTTATTTTGATATAAGAGTGCTGTTGGGGCAATAGTTGTTATATATTCTTAACAACCAACTGCACTGTATATCTGCTTTTAACTTCCAGTAAAATTTTCTTACCTGTTGTTACGCGATCAATGGTCTCCTGGTTATAATAGCGAATGGTAACAAGCTCCATGCCTTCATTATACAGTACGCGGTATTTTTCCTGCAATTTTTTCACAAGGTTCGGTACTTTATGTTCATCAATATCCACACAAACAGAAAAACTGATGGCTGAACTTTGCATCGTATTTATTTTAATGCCCATATCTGCAAATAACTTAAATATATCGCTCAGGTTTTGTTCGACTATGAATGAAAAATCTTTAGGTGAAATAGAAAGCAATACCTGGCCCACTTTAAAAATAAAGCAAGGGATCGGCAACGGCGATTCCTTATCATTAATTACAGTTCCTTTTTCATCTGGCTTGATGAACGACCGCACATAGAGCGGAATTTGTTTATTTTGCAATGGTTTTATGGTCTTCGGATGAATAACGGTTGCCCCATAATAGGAAAGTTCAATCGCGTCCAGATAAGAAAGTTGTTCGATCAGGTGTGTGTCATCAAACCATTTCGGGTCGGCATTCAGCACACCCGGTACATCTTTCCAGATTGTAACACTTTCTGCATTTGTGCAATAGGCTAAAATTGCAGCAGTGTAATCAGAGCCTTCGCGACCCAATGTTGTTGTATAATTTTCGGAAGTTCCGCCAATAAATCCCTGGGTAATAACCAGTCCTTTCGTTTTTGAAAGAGCCTGAGAAAGCTGTTGGGTCTTTTTCCAATCCACTTTTCCTTCCCTGTAAGTATTATCCGTTTTAATAAAATCGCGTATGTCTTCCCATTTGTTTTTGATCCCACTTTCATTCAGATAGGCGCTGATGATCTTTGTGGAAATAACTTCACCCATACTTACTATCTGATCATACTGTTGATCAAATGAAGGGGCGGGTTCTCCTTCAATAGCCCAATCGAGCTCTACAAAAGTATTGTTGATCTCATTATATATGGGATGAGTTTTGTCCGGGAAAAGCCCTTCAACTATATCAATATGAAATTTTTTTATTTCATCCAGAATTTGCCTTGGATTTCCTTTCTTATAGTAATAGGCATTGCTAAGTCGTTCAAGGGAGTTGGTTGTTTTTCCCATTGCAGAAATCACCACGATCAGATTTTCATCGGGAAAGAGTTTTAAAATACGGGCTACGTTTTTTACCGATCCGGCGTCTTTAACTGACGCTCCGCCAAATTTGAGTACTTTCATCTGTGTATGTTGTTGGTTTCAATTGTCAGATACTGCGCCTGCCGGCAGGCAGAGAATACGTCATATGCTCATATCGGGTTGTTTACCAAAGGTGTATGACTATTTCATATATCACAAGGTCCAATTTCAAGTCAGTAGATTCAATGCAGATTAAGAGAAGCTGAGTGATCTTGTTTGTTTAGTTTTTCTGGAGTTTAAGTTGACTACTGAATTTGTTGAGCTGTTCATCTGTCAGCCTGCAACTCAACCATGCTTTCATAAATTTTGAATCATACTTCTTGTAAAATTCAATCGCAGGTGTGTTCCAGTCCAACACTTGCCATTCCAGTCTGCGGGCTCTCATCTCAACTGTTGCTTTCACAACAGCCTCAAACAATAATTTACCGATTCCTTTCCGCCGATAGGGTTGTGTTACTATTATGTCATCAAGGTATACACATTTGCCTTTCCATGTTGAATATTTTACAAAATATAGAGCCATGCCTACAATTTTTTTGTCAACTTCTGCGACAAAAAATTTAAATATAGGATTTTCACCAAATCCATCGTGTTCCATATCCTGCAGGGTAACCACAACTTCATAGGGCTCTTTCTCATACTCAGCTAATTCCTTTATAAGGGTTAAAACTGCCGGTAGATCTTCTTTAAAACCTTTTCGTATCATAAATATTTAGCTGGATTCAAGAAACAGTTTATTTTATTAATGATTAACGTTCTTTATTCATTGAAATTAAAGTATTTTTTTTAATGCCCGGTAAAGTATGCAAAAATAGGTTTTTTGCATTTGCTCAGGAATACATTAAAAATAAGTGCTCCTGAATCTTTGATTTCGTATATTCGTAAATAAAGAAATTTAAACATGAGCAAGGTTAAGACATTAGGGCAGTTTATAATTGAAAAACAATCGGATTTTCCTTATGCTAAAGGGGAATTGTCACGTTTGTTACGTGATATTGGTATCGCTTCAAAGATCATTAACCGCGAGGTAAACAAAGCCGGCTTGGCCGATATACTTGGTGAAGCAGGAGAAACCAATATTCAGGGAGAGCAGGTTAAGAAATTGGATGTGTTTGCCAATGAGCAACTTATAGCTGCTTTGACCGTTGGCGGGGAATGTTGCGCCATTGCATCGGAGGAGAATGAAGATATAATACCCATTGAGAATCATCAATCAGCAAATGCAAGGTATGTGGTGGCCTTTGATCCGCTTGACGGTTCTTCAAACATTGATGTGAATGTTTCAGTGGGAACTATATTTTCCATTTATCGAAGGATAAGCCTGAATGGTCCGGGAACGATTGAAGATTTTATGCAACGAGGCACGGAACAAGTGGCAGCGGGATATGTTATTTTCGGGTCGTCCACTATGATGGTTTATACTACAGGCAAGGGGGTCAATGGTTTCACACTTGATCCGTCTATCGGCGAATTTTGCTTATCACATCCTAATATCAAGATCCCGAAAAGCGGTAAAATATACTCCATCAATGAAGGTAATTATGTTCATTTCCCTGATGGGGTAAAGAAATTCATCAAGTGGTGCCAGGAGGAAGATAAGCCAAGTAACCGTCCGTATTCCTCGCGTTACATAGGGTCTGCGGTGGCTGATATACATCGCAACCTTTTATATGGAGGTGTGTTTATTTACCCAACCACCTCAACTTCTCCCAAAGGTAAATTGCGTTTGTTGTATGAGTGCAACCCATTGGCTTTTATCATTGAACAGGCAGGCGGAAAAGCTACGGATGGCTTTGGTCGCATACTTGAACTTGAGACCAAATCTTTGCACCAGCGCACTCCTTTATTTATTGGTTCTACCGAAATAGTTGAGCGTGCTGAAGAGTTTATGCACAAATATTC
>JAEUTS010000135.1 GCA_016787005.1 Bacteroidia bacterium | reverse complement strand
AGTATGAGTTGTACCTGAAGCATCGGTTACTTTTACAAAATAGGTAGTATTGGCTGTGGGGCAGGGGTTGATGCTTTGCGTTGCAGCTCCTGTGTTCCAGCTATAAGTATAGGGTGCGGTTCCGCTTGTGCTGGCAGTTATCATGGGACAGTTTCCGGTACAAATGTTCATCTTTTTCGGAATTCCGTTTATGTTGCAACTAAGTACTTTTACAGTATCTCTTAAGGTATCTTTAATACACGTTGAAGTTTTTTCAAGAATAAGTGTTACAACGTAAGTTCCCGGTGTATTATAAAGATGTGAAGCGTTGTAAGTAGTAGCAGTACCACCATCACCAAAATTCCAGGTGTAATTATCATAACCTGTACTTGAATTAGTGAAGTTGGCGGAAAGCGGCGCGCAAGTTTTTTTTGGTGAGGTAGTGAAAGCAGCTACAGGAATTGTATTTGGAGTTACGGGTGTAAATTTTATAAAATACATTTCGCGGCTGGAACTTGCTGTATGAGGTTGTATGTAGGCTCCGCCTCCGGGGTTGACAAGTTGAAATCCTCCTGTCCACTCAGACCCAACCATGGCTACAATATTGCCCGCTCCATCCACACTAATTGAATTAGGTTGTTCGGAATTAATATTAGTGGTACTTGGATCAATGTATGTAGACCATAAGCCTGCGCCATTATTATTAAATACTGCAATATGTCCTCTTTCCAACTGACAGGCACATGTAGCAGGAGGGCAGCTATATGGTGAAGAAGGATTAATTACAGGAATATTTTGCGAATAAGTTCCGAAGGTGATATATATTTTACCTTCTTTATCAATAGCCAAAGAATTGTCTGCATCCCAGGTGTTATTGTAATCAGAATCGGAACCGCCATAGTATGTGGCCCACATCAAAATTCCAGCCGGATTAAACTTCAGGATGAACAGATCCGGATAAATATATGCTGCCGAACCGTTGTTTTGGATGTTATCGTAATAAGCTCCTCCGCCAGGGTTATATGTAGGGATATTAGATGATTCAGTATATCCCAATACAAATAAATTTCCGCATTGGTCTGTTACAACAGAATATCCTTCGTCTGTTCCACCCATACCGCTGGCACCATTGCCTCCATAATAAGTAGACCAGGTTAGGTTTAATGTTGAGTTAAACTTAATAATAAATGCGTCTGCAATTTGCCAGCTATTACCTCCATTGAATGTGTTGTCAAAAAAGGCTCCACCGCCGGGATTCATAAGTGGCATATTACCGTCAGTAGACCCGGTTATGAAAACATTTCCGAATTTATCGGTAGTTATAGCGTTCCCTACGTCATTTTTGTTGCCGCCAAAGTAAGTACTCCATAAAGCGTTCCCTGCTTTGCTCAGTTTAACAACAAAAGCATCGGCATTGCCTCCGCCGCCAAATGCCTGCATATATGCTCCGCCCGGGTTAATCATGGGAAAATTTACGGAATTGGTAAAACCCGTTGAATAAACATTTCCCTGTATATCAGATGAAACAGAAATTGCCACGTCTAAATTGCTTCCTCCGAGATATGTTGCCCAGTTTCTTATACCTGTATCTGTAAAACTTATTAGGAAAGCGTCGTTACTACCATTGGCAGTTGCATCATACGCATTCTGTGTTGGAAAATTATTAGAAAGTGTACTTCCTGCAACAAGGATATTTCCAAGATTATCTGCTTTTACCGAGCAAGAATAATCATCAGCGGTACCGCCATAAAAAGTAGCCCATTGTTTAACTCCTCCGGGTGAGAATTTCAGAATAAATACATCAACAGTTCCGGCGATACCACCCTGGAAGTAAGCGCCACCAAACGGATTAAGAACAGGGAATCCTGATGTAGCATACGATCCGCCTGAAACAAAAACATTCCCAATTCTGTCTGTGGTCATCTGGCATCCGCCATCTCCGCCCGAGCCTCCCCTGCTTACATGGTAAGTCGACCACAACACACTCGGGTCAATTACAAGTGTGCCTTTGCCATTCCAGTTAATATCGAAACCAATGCTGCCATTCTCGCGGATCAGGTACCGGGCATCTATCTTTTGCTGCTTACCATCCTGTTCAACATAACAATAAAGGTTATTTTCTTCAATAGTGCCGTACGGTGTATGAATGATCAATCTTCCATTTTTGATCTCTGTTTTTTTAGCTCCTTCAATTTTAAATCGCACTTGTTTTATGTCGGCGCCTTCATTGAGTATAAATTCATGCTTCAGGCCATTGTCAGAATTTTTCACACTCCAGTCAATGTTTTTCCAAACCTCCTGGTATTGAACTTTTCTGAAATGTGGTACATGCGTGATGCCTTCAGGGTGCTCAGCTGTATAATAATTTGTGTAAAACAGATCTTTATCCGATTCAGTTATGTGAATATTCTTATTTGTATTCTCTAATACGAGGTTTACTCTGTATGTATGTTCTCCTTTTACCTTTAAAAATTTATCATCGTCATCTTTTTCATTCTCCTCCTTTTTTCCGGGGATCAACGAATGAGGATCATTATTCAGCGTGTCATATTCAAATTTACGATACACATAACTGAGACCCGATCCGGTGAGGTACGTTTCAAGTCCATTATATTTACTCCTGTACAATACATTATCTGCCGGTTTTCCATCTGACGACAGAAACTGTCCCCTGTTTTTTTCAAAAAGAGATTCGGGTAATTGGCTATCGGGGTATTTATTATTACCGCCGGAAATAGAATGGGCAGATGCGATAAACAGGTAGGTAATAAATGTGTGTTTTATTTTCATATCAGGCTTGCGTTCGTTATTCTCGTTTCGTTCTCTATGGTCATAATGCAAGTTAAATCAGTTAAAATGGACGAACAAAACTTTTTTATTATTATCTTGTTGTTCTGAAATACATAAATTTATTTAATAATCTGTTTTTCAATAATTTATAGATATATTTTGCATGTTTCAGATTGAATTAATTTGTTGTCTTAAGCTAAATAAATATTGAATAATGAGTAAGAACAGTGAACTTTTCAGCCTGGTAAAATCTCTTTCTTCATCCGAAAAAAGATATTTTAAATTGCAGGCTTCGGTTTTCAGGGAGAATAACAGCTTAATCTCTCTTTTCGACCAACTTGATAAGCAGGAAAAATACGATGCAAAGGAACTACTAAAAGAATTTAAGAGCAAGAAAAAAGACAAGCAACTATCCGATACAAAAAACAGGTTGTATAATCTCATTTTGAAAAGCATGCGGGCTTATAATGCCTCCAGGTCAGTGGATAACCAACTTAATATAATGTTACAAAACATAAACTTTTTGCTTCATAAAAAGTTATTGAAACAAGCGGAAATGGAATTATTAAAAGTGGAGCGATTGGCAACACTGCATGAGAAGTTTAACTATCTGTTAGAGGCAATAGGCTTAAGGTGGAGCTATTTCAATGTAGAAAGCGTTAAAACAATGTATGCGGCGCAAAGGGAAGTGATCAAAAAAATTGATAATTCAACTCAGTATCATCTTATGCTGGGCACTTTAGCTGAAGCAATCGCGAAAACAGGTACGGTTGTACGCGATAAAAGTAAGATCAAAAAAATAAAAAAGTCTGTTAATAATCCATTGTTTAAAGATGAGCGTAAAGCGCTTACTATTTACTCAAAGATATATTACTTTCTTACACAATTTTTTTATTGCAGGACGATCGGTGACATGCGATCAGCCTACAATATATCCGGGCGTTTTGTGAAGCACCTTGAAGATCACAGGGAGTTTATACATCAAAACCCAAACGCCTACCGTTCAGCCCTGAATAATTACCTGGTAAGTCAGCTTGACAATAAAAAATTCGATAATTTTTATGAGTGTATTGAAAAGCTCAGGTCAATCCCGGATAATTATCCGAATGCAAATAATCCTGAATTTGTAAACGCTGTGCAATTGAGAGTTTTTGAGTTAAGGATGGAGTATTGCCTTGTTACTTTACAATTGAATGAAGGGCTGAGGCTTATTCCTGAGATTGAAGGTTGGTTGAATCAGGTAAAGGTGGTCAGGGAACCCGGCATAGAGATCACGATTTGTATGTCGATCGTTCAGCTGTTTTTCATGGTTTCAAAATATACAGATGCCCTGAAGTGGTTAAACAGGATATTAAATCAAAGTAATGAAAATTATGCGATCGTTAAAGATGTTCATGCATTGGCCCGGATCATGGATCTGCTGATTCATTATGAAATAGGAAATATAGATCTGTTGGAATACAGGTTGCGATCGGCCGAACGATTCCTGGTAAAAGAAGAAAGGCATTTTAAATTTGAAAGTGAAATTATTTTATTCTTCAAAAAAAATATCAGGCAATTTTCAGAGAAGGATAAGATGAAAACGGAGTTAAGTACATTGAAAGATAAGTTGAGTAAGATTGTGAAAGACGAGCTTGAGCAGCAGTTTCTGAATTATTTTGATTTTAACTCCTGGATAGAATCAAAGATCCTGAACAGGCCATTTGCGGAGATTTTGAAGGAGAAGGTTGTGGGTGATCAGTAATCGGTAGTCAGTGGTCAGTAGTCAGTAGTCAGTAGTCAGTAGTCAGTAGTCAGTAGTCAGTAGTCAGTAGTCAGTAGTCGGTAGTCAGTTGTCAGTTGTCAGTTGTGTTTTGTAGATGCTCCAATCAACGACTTCTTACGGCGTACTCAAATTCACATTCACACTACACCCGTTTTTACCTCACTCCCCGCTCTCTCCAAATGGTGAGAGGGCTTTGTCTTTACAAAAATCATGGGGCATTAACTATTAAATTGGTACTACACCCATTTTTATCTTTCACATTAATAGTATAAGAACCTGGACAAAGCTGATTTTTGTACCTGTTCACATACCCATCGGGCCAGGAGTAGGTGTAGGGACTTGTTCCCCCTGTGCCTGTCACCATTAACCATTCCTTACAGCCGCAGTTTGTGCAGTTTGCAGTGCCTTTGGTAAATTGTCCGGTTAATGGCGGCGGCGATATTATTGAACTGTTTGTGGTTGATGTACACCCCTTCGCGTCAGTAACTGTTACAGTATAATCTCCTGCAGTAAGCCCCGTCGCGGTTGCTGTAGTTTGGCCATTATTCCAGGTGTATGTATAGGGTGATGTGCCGCTTCCCACTGAAGTAGATGCGGAACCGGTGCCTCCGCTGCAAATAATGTTTGTCTGGTTCGTACTAACTGTAAAAGACGGATTAACGGTCACCTTAACACTATCAATATCTTTACAACCATTTTTATCAGTCACCAGCAATTCGTAATCAATGGTTGATGTAGGGGTGGTTGTAGGATTTGGAATGGTTGTGCTGCTGAGGAATGTGGGAGGGCTCCATGTATATATTCCTCCGCCTGTTCCGTTTAATTGTGCAGTGCCTCCGCATAATATTATGTCAGGACCTGCATTCGCCACAGGTAATGGAGCGATGGTGAGATTTAAGTCACCGCTGGTATCTATACATCCAAGGGAAGTGGATATGATTAGTTTATATGTTCCACTTATAGTGGATTTAATATTTTGTGCGGTGCTTATATTGGCTCCGTTCAATTGCCACTGGTATGTTGCATAGCCTGCCGGACCGAATATGGAATCCTTTCCGCATTTTGTATAACATCCTGCGGGGAAGATGCTGAAATCGGGCAAGGGATTGACAGTAACACTTTTTCCCGCACTTCTGCTGCATCCGTTTTGATCTGTTACCTGCACCTGGTAAAAGCCGGCACTCGAAACTGTAATCGAAGTTGTTGTTTGGCCCGATAACCATGAATAAGTCAAAGCTCCCGTTCCTCCCGTAGAGCTGGCTGTCAGGGTAACCGAACTGCGCTGGCAAAAAGAAGCCGGACCAGCAATGGCAGGGGCTGAGGGCGAAGGAAGCGAGGTGAGTGTAAGTGGAACGGATGTAGCGGAACATCCGCTTGCAACATCAATAACTACAACACGATAAGTGCCCGCTGAATTTGTGTTGAATGAAAATGCTGTTTTTCCTGACAAAGGACCGCCACCATCATACCATTGATAACTGTATCCCGAATTATATGGAACCGTTGTAGTGAATGAACTCGAACTGCAAAACACCGAGGTTGTATTTGAAAGTGTTACATTGGGCAAAGGCCAGACATTAACGGTTACAGGAGGTGGTAGA
>JAEUTS010000098.1 GCA_016787005.1 Bacteroidia bacterium | reverse complement strand
TCAGGTGTGAAGTTGTTCGAGGAAATTGATTATACCAATTTATACAACGGGGTTGATCTTAAAATGTACAGTGATGATATGCAGCCCAAGTATGATTTTATAGTAAAACCCGGAGCCGATGTTTCGAAGATAGCCATGAAGTACAGTGGTGCCGATGGACTTCAATTAAGAGAAGATAATCTGATCATTATTACGTCACTTGGCTTGATCACTGAACAAAAGCCGTATGCGTACCAATACATTAATGGAAAGAAAGTTGAAGTGCTTTGTAAATATGTTCTGAAAAACTCGGTTGTAACATTCGACCTTCCGAATGGTTATGATAAAAATTATGAACTGACAATTGACCCTATTTTGATTGGATCAACCTTTTCCGGTTCAACTGCTGATAATTGGGGATTCACGGCAACTTATGATAATTCCGGAAATATGTATTCAGGAGGTATAGTAACGACTAAGTTAGGAGGTTCCTTTCCTGTAACAACAGGAGCATTTCAGACAACTTTTGGAGGGGGAGGCACACATGGTAGTTATGAGTGGCCTTGGGACATTGCCATTGTAAAATACAATTCCACCGGATCTACTCAGGTTTTCGCTACTTATTTGGGAGGTTCGGAAAATGATTTCCCACATAGTATGGTTGTAAATGCTAAAAACGAATTATACGTATTTGGTAAAACATATTCTTCCAATTTTCCTGTAACCGCAACAGCATATGATAAAACATATAATAGTGCAGCTGATACTTCGGCAGATATAATTGTTACCAAATTTAATTCTGCTGGAACTGCCTTGCTTGGTTCGACCTACGTTGGTGGCAGCAAAGATGATGGAGTTAATTTCAATGCCTATGAACCCAAATTTGGAAATTTAAAATTTAACTACGGAGATGATGCCCGTGGGGAAATTATTGTTGATCAGAATGATAATTGTTACATAGCTTCTTGTACCAAATCTCTCGATTTTCCGATTACCTCTGGAGCATATAAGTCGACTTATGCGGGTGGTGGACAAGATGGATGTGTGTTTAAATTAAACAGTACTCTTAGTACATTAACTTTTAGCACTTTTTTGGGTGGAACTGCTGATGACGCGTGTTATGGATTGACGCTCGATAGCCAGAACAATGTTTACACAGCAGGAGGAACAATGAGCAGCGATTTCCCAGTAACAGCAGGGGTTTTAAATAGTACCTATAAGGGTCTTATCGATGGATTTATTAGCATATTGAGAAATGATGGAAAAGCTCTGATAGCATCAACATTTATTGGCACGAGCAGTTATGACCAGTGTTACTTTGTTCAAAGCGATAAGAAAAACAACGTATACATTTATGGTCAAACTAAGGGTGTGTACCCTGTTACTTCTGGTGTATATTCGAGTACAAAGGGAGGGCTTTTTATTCACAAGCTGAATAGTGCATTAACTACTACAACTTTTTCAACTATTATTGGGGATGGTACAAATACGGCCCCCAACATTTCGCCATCCGCATTTCTCGTGGATAATTGTGAAAATATTTATATCGCAGGTTGGGGAGGGAAGTGTAGTTCTGGCTTGGGTGGTAGCCAGGGAGTAACAACAGGTCTTCCTGTAACTTCAGATGCATACCAGTCCACTACTGATGGTTGTGATTTTTACCTGATGTCACTTTCTAAGAATGCTGCTACATTAATATATGCTACATTTTTTGGAGGGTCTGCATCTGAACATGTAGATGGTGGAACGAGTCGTTTCGATAAGAAAGGTGTAGTTTATCAATCCGTTTGCGCAGGATGTGGAAAGTCTTCAAGCTTTCCGGTGTCGGCAACCGCCTGGTCCAAAACAAATAAATCACAAAATTGCAATAACGCGGTATTTAAAATAGATTTTCAAACACCCAATGTGGTGGCATTAGCTTCAACAACAGGTGTTGTTGGTTGCGCACCATTAACATATACATTCATTAATAGTAGTGCAAATGCTTCAACCTATGAATGGGATTTCGGTGATGGTTCTCCGATTGACTACAGTACCGCTCCCAGCCATAAATTTGTTAAAGGTGGTACATATAATGTTAAGATTGTCGCTAAAAATCCATTGAGTTGCAATGGGGTGGATAGCGCTACTGTGCAGGTAACAGTGACGCCCGGGCCGGTTGTTGACCTTGGGGTTGATTATGATATGACGTGTTACGCGTTGAAGGATATAACACTTGATGCAAGTAATGCCGGCAGCACCTATTTGTGGAGTACAGGAGAGACAACACAATCTATAAAGCCTCCTGCTTCAGGTAAATATTGGGTTAAGGCAACATCAGTAACAACTACCTGTTCTTCTGTGGATACAATCGATCTGGTAGGGCCTCCAATGCCTGAGGGCGCTAAACCATATATTATTCCAAACGTATTCACGCCAAACGGAGATAGTAAGAATGACGCGTTTGTAATTTCAGCTAAAGGACAGGTTTCGGAGTTTAATATTAAAATATATAACCGTTGGGGGCTATTGGTGTTTGAATCGAACGACATTACTAATTCATGGAGCGGGAAAATCGGTAGCAGTGATGCTACGGAAGGAACATATTATTATTTGTTGAACTTTAATAGCTCTTGTATTAAGTCGCCGTACTCAGATAGGGGATTTATTACATTGCTCCGTTAGTTTTTCGATTGTTATAGTCTTTGTTAAATTATTTAATATTATTTTTTTATGTCAGACCAACAGAATAACCAGAATCAGCTTAATATTGAGTTGAGCGAAGAGATCGCGGAAGGGAATTATTCCAACCTTGCTATAATTACACATTCGAATTCGGAGTTTGTTATTGATTTTATTAAGGTTATGCCAGGCGTGCCTAAGGCAAAAGTGAAATCGAGAATTCTGTTAACTCCGCAGCATGCCAAACGTTTAATGAAGGCATTGAAGGAAAATGTGGCGAAATACGAGTCGGTTCACGGTCCTGTAAAGGACGTTGAGCCTATGGCCATTCCGTTGAACTTTGGCGGACCTACCGCGCAGGCATAATATTGTACTACTTACTGTCTTATTGTCGGTTCTTATTGAACTTGTTACTGATATTTTATTCTCCCCGAACCGAGGAATGAGTGTACCCGGAATGAACGAAACAATTCCCCGATGGAAACGATCGGTTTTTCGTTTTCCATATTTCGCACTTTATTCAAATTGTAAAATGGAATAGATGGGAACAGGTGATGTTCGTAATGATACCAAACATTATGGGGAGCAAAAATTAATTTCTGCCACCAAACAGCATGAACCCTGTTGGTTTGGGAGGTGCCTTGATGTTCGAACCATACCCGTAACCGGAATACTGCCCAATAAGAAGTAAAAACAGAAGCAAACCATAATATAAGCGGTATGTATTGTCCAAAATAGGATAAGGTTCCAATCATAACCAACCACCATACCACCGGCCCGATAATATCAATCTTTCCTACAGATCTGATCGACCTGCTTATTTTGAAAAGCTCTCTATAACTTATACCAAGCAGGTCCTTGATGAGGTGGGTAATGTGTTTCGAATTCTTAGCAGGTAATTCCCATTGCGGCCTGCTTAATCGTTTAAGTATTAATTCCGGATCTTCCGGTGTGCCCACTTTTTTATGATGCGCAAAGTGAAATTTCCGGTACCCGTTTATTCCAATACCTAATGGCCAAAAAACAAATATAGAGGCCATAAAATCATTTAGCTGCCTGTTCTTACATGCTGCATAATGGGCACCATCGTGACCCATAATAGCCAAAGCGTGCTGCCTCGTTCCAATGAAAAAAACGGATAATATATAAACAACAGGATGGTTCAATTTTATGGCTACAATCATTAAAAAGATAATTATAGCCCAATCTAATATGGTATTGAAAAGCCACCTGCTGATCCTGGGCTTTGAAAGCTCACTAATATTTATTTTATCAGAGCCATTCATGTGTATAAAATTTGTAAGCAACTGTTTGTCGCATGAAATACGCTATACACTCATGTCGGTTTGTCTCCGCTAAACAGAGATGGCTATTTCATTTTTTATTCGGAAACATGTTAATTATCAGGCAATTATATAAATATTTATCGGGCTTTCAAAAGGGATGGCGGTATATTTATAAACTATAACCCAACCCATAACCTAACCCATAACCCTGACAGGGTTCTAAACCCTGTCAGGGTTATGGGTTGGAGGAAAATTATTAGCTTTGATTAATTGTTGGAATGAGAATAGAAATCGCAAAAAACATCTACAAATGAAGTTCAAATTTACAGTGATCATCCTTTTTATTTTTGGAAATATTTTTGCCCAGGGCAAAGGCATATTCGATACGTTGCCATCGATAAGTATAGGTGCCGGGGTATTGAGTTTTAAAGGTGATGTTGGTAAGGACAATACTGTTAGTCCAAGCAGCAGGATGAGAGCCGGATATAGCATTGCTATTGGTCAGCGAATAAATAATATGTTAGATGTTTCGATTTCGGGTGTTTTTGGAAAACTCACAAGTACTGAATACACCACACTTGTAAACAGAAATTTCGAATCGAAAATAAAGCAGTTCGATGTAAGTGTTTTATTCCGTACGGATGAGTTGTTATCTGAGTTTAGTCTTACGCCTTATGTGGGCTTGGGACTTGGTTTTATGTCGTTTGACCCTCATGCTGATCTGTTGGATAAGAACGGCAATAAATATTTTTATTGGACAGACGGAAGTGTGCGTGACAGGACCGAGAATATACCAAATACTATTACATCACGCATGCTTATTCACGATTATAATTATGAGACCCAATTGAAAGACAGTGCTGTAAATTATTCCCGCAAAGCAATGACTATTCCCTTAACAATAGGTTTAAATTTTTCGATCCTGAATAATTTAAGCGCGAAAATAGGTCTTACTTATTTCATGATTTTTAGCGATTACGTGGATAATGTAAAGGCGAATGGGAATAACGATTCCTATACCTATTCGAATGTTACAGTGACCTATAGGTTCAGGAAATTTGACAGGAAGAAGGCAAAGATAGATGATAGCAGGTATGATGATGTTGATTTTAATAAGATAGAAGAGGACTTGCGGAAGAAAAAGCAATTGTAACCCCCCCCAAGGTATTATTTAGGAGCTTTAATTAAAAGGTACCACGCCAGCAGGCTGTAAAGTATATTTGGAATCCATACTGAAATAAAAGGAGATAGCTGCCCGCTCACTGCAAACGTGGACGATACCTGCATGAACAAAATGTAGGAGAAGCTGATGAGTAATCCAAGTCCTATGTGAATGCCAATGCCGCCGCGTACTTTGCGGCTGCTTAATGATACGCCGATAAGTGTTAAAATAATTGTAGCAAAAGGCATGGCCAGGCGTTTGTGCTTTTCAATTTCAAAGAGCTCGAGGTTGGGTGAGCCTTTTAGTTTTTCATCCGCTATGTATTTACTAAGCTGGGGAAGGGTCATCGTTTCGAGGTTATTTGTTTTGCGGCCAAAGTCTTGTGGTTTTAAGGCAATTATGGTATCTAGTTTTTCTCCGCGGGAGATGGTTTCCTTATCACCGTTTATTTTACGTATCACATAATTCCTGATCTGCCATTTTTGAGCAACGGTATCCCATTTAATACCATCTGAAAGCAATTTGTAGTAGAGTTGCTGCCCGTGCAATTTTTCCAGCGAGAAGCGGTGGCCGAAATTGTCATCGATATCATAGCGTTCAACATAGGCGAATGTGCCAGGCTCAAGTTGAAAGTGCATGTGCCATTTGTCGTTGTGGAATTTATTCCGGTAATAAATCTCTTCGAAAGCGATTCGTTTTTTATTGGTGTGGGGAATAACATAAGCGTTAAGCAGCAATGAGCTTATCGCTATGATTATGGCCGCAATGAGATAGGGGTAGAGCATCCGCCAGAAACTTACACCGTTGCTTAAAATGGCAACAATTTCGGAGTTGGCTGCCATACGTGAGGTGAAAAAGATAACAGCAATGAACGTAAACAGCGCACTGAACAGGTTGACGAAATAGGGGATAAAGTTTAAGTAATAATCGAAAACAATGGCACGTAGGGGTGCTTTTTTGCTTACGAAATCTTCGATCTTTTCGGAAATATCAAATACGATAACAATTATGATAATAAGGGAAATGGAGAGTACAAATGTTCCCAGGAATTTTAAGAGGATGTATTTGTCTATTTTCTTCAAACTTTCAATTCAATTTTTGTCATTCCGAGTGAAACGAGGAATCTGATTGTGCGTTGGCTACGCTCACACACGACCATATTTCTCACCTCGCTAAAAACGAGGTTCGAAATGACACGGTTTTGTGTTTGTGTTAGTATTTGTACTACACATTTTTATTGTTATCACAATCTTTGATCCAACTGTTTTACCATTTTATTTTTCCATTCATAAAAAGTGCCGGCAATTATTTGTTTGCGGGCTTCGCCGGTAAGCCACAAATAAAAGGCCAGGTTATGTATGCTGGCAATTTGTGCGCCGAGGATCTCTTCGGAATGCACCAGGTGACGAAGATAAGCTTTTGTGTAGGCTTTATCTACAAAGCTTGTGCCGCTTTCATCTAATGCCGAAAAATCGTTTTTCCATTTTTCGTTGCGTATGTTTATAACGCCATTTTGGGTATAAAGCAGTCCATGACGGGCATTGCGGGTAGGCATAACGCAATCGAACATATCAATGCCCAGTCCGATGTTCTCCAATAAATTAATTGGTGTTCCAACTCCCATTAAGTAACGAGGTTTGTCCGAAGGCAAAATATTGCATACTAATTCCGTCATAGTGTACATATCCTCATCAGGTTCGCCGACCGAAAGTCCGCCGATGGCATTTCCTTCGCGGTTCATTGAGGCTATAAATTCCGCAGACTTCACTCTCAGATCTTTATAAACGCTGCCCTGAACAATAGGGAATAATGATTGTTTATAGCCATATTTGTTTTCCGTTCCATCAAAGCGGTTGCAGCAGCGTTTCAGCCAGCGATGTGTAAGTTCCATTGAGTTTTTCGCGTATTCGTATTCGCAGGGGTAGGGGGTACATTCGTCAAAGGCCATGATAATATCTGCGCCAATGGTTCGTTGTATGTCCATTACGTTTTCGGGGGTAAAAAATTGCGCCGAGCCATCAATGTGCGAAGTGAACTTAACACCTTCTTCCGAAATTTTTCGTTTGTGCGCTAAAGAATAGACCTGGTAGCCGCCGCTATCTGTGAGTATTGGCATGTTCCATCCAATAAATTTATGAAGTCCGCCGGCTTGTTCAATTATTTCTATTTTGGGGCGAAGGAATAAATGATAAGTGTTCGATAAAATGATCTGCGCTTTTATATCTTCTTTTAACTCGTGCTGATGAACAGCTTTAACACTCCCTGCGGTTCCTACCGGCATAAAAACAGGAGTTTCAATTGTACCGTGGTCGGTTTCAATTGTTCCGGCGCGGGCTTTGTTGTCTGTATGTTGTAGTTTAAAGTTCAATAGTTGAGTTATTGAGTTAATAAGTTATTAAGTTATTAAGTTATTAGGTAGTCAAGCCTAAATAACGGATAACTTAGTAACTCAATAACTGTCTATAAATAACGCTTTTCATCCATTTAATTTTATCCAATGTTCTTCTGTGAAATCAGTAAGCGAACGTAATTTAAAATCAGCAATATCAAAACGGGTCTGGTTGTAGGCGTCACCTTCGGGTACACTAATCGTTTTTGTACGTGCGGCTTTTGCGGCTAAAAGACCATTAAATGAATCCTCAAATACCAGGCAATTAACAGGAGATACCTGTAATTGCCTGGCGGTTGTTAAATACACTGCCGGATGGGGTTTGCCATAACGTTCCATTTCAGCGGAATGAACGACCTTAAAATATTGAGCGATGTTAAGCTTTTTTAATACACTTTTAATAATGAGCGATGGGGATGAAGAAGCTATAGCGAGCGGTACTTTTTTGCCTTCAAAAAAATTGATCACCTGTTCTACTCCGGGTTGTGCCCGGGCCTGTGTGTCAATTAAGAACTCAAGTTCATCCAGTATTTCATTTTCAACATCGGTTTTGCTTTTGTCCGTCCATGTCTTATGGTTATACCAAAAATCAACCACTTCATTGATCTTGAATCCCATGAATTGTTCAAAGTCGGTTTCGGTAAGATGAATATCTACCGTCGCGAATACCTTCTTTTCAGCCGCTCGCCACAAGGGTTCTGAGTCCACCAACAGACCATCCATATCGAATATTACGGCTTCAACCATAAAGTTCAAAGTTCAAAGTTGAAAGTTCCGGGTTTGGTTTATTCAACCTTGAACCTTGAACTTTGAACCCGGAACCGAATTAATTTGTTAATTACTTTGTTTAAATCCTTCCAAATATAACACTTAAACCATCACTGTTTACGGGGTAAATTTACTGTTAACTTATGCAAACGCTTTATTCATCGCTTAATAAGCTGTTCCTGTTTTTTGACAGTATCAGGCTTCTCATTCTTTCTCATGTTGATCCGCGCGTTTTTGAGGCTGCAAAATACGTTATTGTTGGGTTGTTCGGGGTAATGGCACTTATACAAGTATGGCATTATTGGTTTGTTTTCAGGAAAGTGGGCGCTTATAAGAAGACTGATAAAGATACAGTACTGCCGCCAACATCGGTCATTATTTGCGCGAAGAATGAGGACGATAACTTAACCCGTTTTTTACCTCAGGTTCTTGACCAGGATTACCCTGACTATGAAGTGATTGTAGTTAACGATTGTTCCTATGACAATACAGGTGACGTATTGGAGGAGTTTGCTAAGAAGTACGCGCGCTTAAAGATCGTGACTATTAAGGAAGATGAGTATTACAGGCATGGGAAAAAATTTGCACTGATGTGCGGAATTAAGGGTGCGAAGAATGAATGCTTATTATTAACCGATGCGGATTGCCGGCCTGCGGGTAATAAATGGCTGCGCAGCATGATGAGTAATTATACGGATGATACTACAAGTATAGTGTTGGGTTACGGAGCGTACGAAAAGGAAAAAGGCGTATTGAATAAAATCATACGCTTTGATACATTTTATATTGCATTGCAATATTTGTCTTTTTCACTAAATGCCAAAACGTATATGGGTGTTGGGCGGAATTTATCGTATCGTAAATCACTTTTTTTTAAGCACAAGGGTTTTGGTTCACATTATTTTCTGGAATCGGGCGATGATGACCTGTTTATTAATGAGGCAGCTACAGCAACAAATACTAAAGTTGAGTTAGGTGCCGAAGGGATAACCTATTCAAAGCCAAAGGCAACGTTTAAGGAATGGTATCACCAGAAAAGAAGACATATTACAACCTATAAGTACTATAAACGCGAATCTATAAGGCAATTATCCCTGCTTACAGCAAGTCAGTATGGGTTTTGGATGTTGTTTGTAGCGGCACTCTTTACCCAAATTCAACCCATAGCAATTTTATCGGTATTTGGTGTGCGTTTGTTGAGTCAGTTGTTTATTTTCAAAAAAGCGATGGACAGGTTGGGGGAACGGGATTTATTATTATTTTCGCCTGTATTCGAGGTGTTTTTGTTGTTTGTTTATCCTGCATTTAGCCTCTCGAACACGGTTATAAAAGAAAATAAATGGAAGAGCTAGGAGCCCTCTCATCCAAAGCACTACACGATCTTAAGCTTGTTAAGTTAGCCACTAAAAAGGGCGACCAAAAGGCTTTTGCTGACCTGATGGGCCGTTACCGTGACTCTGTATATTATATGCTTCTTAAAATGGTCGGCAATAAGGACGATGCCGATGACCTTACCATAGAGGCTTTCGCCAAAGCGTTTAAGCGGTTGGATCAATACACCCCGAGTTTTGCGTTCAGTACGTGGTTGTTTAAAATTGCAACAAATAACTGCATAGATTTTATCCGTAAGAAGAAGAATAATACATTTTCAATTGATAAAACAGTAGAAGGTGCGGAAGGTGGAGAAATGAGTATTACACTTCGTTCGGATTTTCTTGATCCCGAAGAGAAGATGCAAAAGAAGCAAAAGGTAAAAATGCTTCATGATGTGGTGGATAAACTGAAACCCCGTTACCGCCAGTTGGTGGAGCT
>JAEUTS010000073.1 GCA_016787005.1 Bacteroidia bacterium | reverse complement strand
ATTACCTTTTTATATGAAGGTGCCTGTTTGTTAAAAAAGTTCCATGCTAACTTATTCATTTTAAATTGTCTTTCATAATCCGGAGCAAGATCAACCGGCACCTTTTCGTGAGAATAAATCCCTGATCTGTCTTCTTTTCTTAAATCAAATGCTTTTTGCCCTTCCGCCATCATAAGCCCGGACCTTTTAAGCTCTGCAACCTTTTTTACATTTATAGCACTCCAAATACTTGTTGGCCTTCGCGGAGTAAAGCGAATGCAATAGCTTTCTTTATCAATTGATCTTCTTATACCATCTATCCAACCAAAACAAAGCGCCTGATCAACCGATTGCGACCAGGTCATTGAAGGTTTGCCACTCCCTACCTTATAGAAACCAACTAATAGTTCTGTTTCCTTTTTATGGTTCTTTTTTAACCATTTTCTAAATTCGGCTTGCGTTGCAAAAAAGGTAACTGACATTTTATTTTGTTTGCGAATTCATTGAGTAATGTGGGTTAAGGATGGTTATAACGTTTTGCGGCTTGTCTTTCGGGCGGGATTGATAAAAACCAAACTGTCAAGCTGCAATTAATAACTCAAAGTATCAGGCTACACATCAACCCGCCTGACGCAAAGTCGCTGTACCTGCTGGCGTTTTATTGTAATTTGTTAATAATAATTTTTCTAGTTATCTGTCCGCCTTCGTTTTGCAAAACAATAAAATATACCCCATTCGATAAACTTGAAGTTTCGATATTCATTTTGTTGCTATTAATGTTTGAAATATATTTTTCAATTTCTCCTAATTGGTTGTAAACTTTAATTTCGGCATTTATCAGGTCAAATGATGCTTCAATAGTCAATTGGTTTTGAGTGGGGTTTGGAAATACTGAAACATTCTCATCGTCAAAATTCATTTCTTGTGTTTCTAGTACCAAACCAATTGATTTATACACGCCTCCTCCATACGTAGCTACATAAAGGTCATTGTTAATGGCTTGCAATGTGTGAACTCCGTATATATGTGTACAAGCCATGTTGCCTGTAATATTTGCCCATGTAGTTCCACTGTCAGCGCTTATAAATGTGCTTCCGATTAGGTTTAGAGTCGTGTCCTTTTCAGCACCATTAATGCCAACAACTAATTTTCCGTTGTGTTCGATTATGTTTGTGATATGACTATTGTTTGGCCAAGAACCAGTAATGTTTGTGGAAGACATGCCATTAATTTTAAACAGAACACCATTGTATAGTGAAGCGTATATGTGATTAGTCATGGGTCTTACAGACGACACAGGAAGTCCGCTAAATAAATAAATATTCCATGTACTACCTCCATCTATACTTTTATATAATCCTGAAAATGTTGCGGCGTAAACAATAGATGTATTACTTGCGTCATACTCCAATTTAGTCGTTATCAGACTAGATGTGTTTACAAACGAGCTTCCACCATTCGTGCTTTTAAGGATGGCGTAAGTGTTTGTTGTCAGGTCTAATTCACTTATTAGTATTTCAAGTGAATTTGAAGGATTGACAATCACATCTAAAATTAATTTATTACCTGTACGGATATTCGAGTATGTTGTGAACCCATCCGTAGTTTTAAATAAACCCTGACCAAAAACACCTAAGAAAAATGTGTTTAAGCTGTTTGGGGCCTTCGTTAAAACACCACCGTGGCCAATTGGACCCTTTCTTAGCCAAGTAACTCCACCGTCTGTAGTTTCAGAAATACATTCTTTTCCACTCAATCCGCCAACATTATATGTTCCTAAAAGAGATGTCATAATGTGATTAGGGTTTGTTTTTTCAATGTATAAGCTGCCAATTTCAGTTGCTTTTGGCGATTGTGTAACCGAATTCCAATTTACACCAGCATCAGTTGATTTTAAGATTAAACCATTTGTAAAGTTGCTTAAATAGATGTCATTGTTGCGAGAAGCTATCCCCATTACAAGATGGTTGTTCAATTCGGTGTGACTTACCGCAGTCCACAAACCAGTTTGTGATGTATATTTTTTTAACCCACTAAATGTGGAAGAAAACAACTGTACAAATGGTGTTTTTCTAAAAATATTTATATCAAAATTGAATTCTCCTGTTAATCCAATATTGGTGAAATTAGTACCATAATCTGTACTTAAGTATATGCCGGAAAAACCAGCTGAAACCATAACGACATTACTGTCTGTTTCAATTTCAGTTATATCAGCTGTCAGTGGAATTTGTGGATGATTATTCCAGGTGCCTCCTAAATCAGTAGTGATTTTTAAACCAGCACCTCTTGTCCCCACAAAAATTGCTCCTCCATTACCATTAGAACCAATACACGGTGTAGTTGTTCCTTGCAAACCTGAGGCTATCCAAGTAAGACCTCCGTTAACACTTTTAAATACTCCATTTCCTGGTCTTGGTGGAGTGCCGCTTTTCTCGTACCCTGTACAAATCAGCAACGTATCGTGTTTTCCGTTAGCTATTACCAAACCTGTCACCATTTTATCATACTGAGTGTTAAGTCCTGAATTTATTATTTGCCAGGTTAACCCACCGTCAGAAGATTTTATTAGCCCATATCTGCTATAAAGGTCGCAAGCATAAATAATGTTTGGATTTAATTTATCGAATACAACTTTCCACCCGGTAAAATTGGGAAACATTCCGGTAATTAAATTCCACGTTTGTCCACCGTCTGTACTTTTCCATAAGCCACCACTATCGTCACTGCCAGTTATTATAATTTGGGAGTTTGTCGGGTGGATTGTGAAGTCTTTAAAATAACCACCATATGGTCCAATTGATGTCCATGTCTGGCTACATACGATGCTTGAAAATAAAATTGAAAGTAACAAAAGTGAAGTTCTCATATTTAATTGTCTTTTATTGTTGTCATTGTTGTGTCGGTTTACGCTTGCAGGTAACGTTTTGCGGGCTTATGCAGTAGTTGGTTTCAAGGCGACTACGTTTCCCAAGTGATAAAGTTAATTAAATGCACAACTGTTCACAAGGCTTGCAGTAAAAAGATGCGGGGCGTTAGCCCTACATTAATTATTGCAAGCCTTACTTGCACTCTGCCGCTATTGCACAATGCCCGCTGTTATGGGCTGTAGCTTTTGTCCTACTTCACTACTACTTTTCTTGGTCGGGCTTGTTGTCGGCAAATGCAATTTTCAACCATGTCGGCAGGTCTTTGTGATTAAGAATAACGTATAAAATTAATAGAAGTAAATAATGCCAACTAAAGTCTATACTGAAAATAAATTTGATTCCAAATGTCTGAACTGTCGGAGTGAATGATGCTTTACCAAACGTCCCGATAAATAATATTAGCCCTGTTGTCAAGTGTCCTGTCGGGTATTTGAAAATAAATGATGCGGTGGCAATTCCAAGAAGGATGAGTCCAATGTAGTGCTGTCGCATTAATGCAATGTCAGTGAGCAAAACTCTCGAGAGAAGGTAAACAGTAAAGCCGTAAAGAATTATCAGTGGAATGAATGGTCTTATTTTATTTACCATTGCCTATAGTTTATTTTACGTCTGTGCTATTGCCAATAACAATGTTATATCAGCATTGCTGATATTTCCATTATAAGTGAAAGCATAATCTTTAGTTACAAAGCTAATTTACAATTAATTAGCATATGCAAATTAGTTTCGGCTCTATGACAAATGAAATTTTAATAAAATATCCGTACAGTTAACCCTATAATTATACGGTTAATATCGGTTAAATACGAGTGCTCAGGTCACATACTCAAACAACTCCGGCTTATCATTGAGGTATTCAAAAACAACATGTTTTTGTTTCATTTTATTGAGTAAAACTTCGAGGCTGGCCTTTTCATTTAACTCAAGGCCCACAACGGCCGGCCCCACTTCCCTGTTATTTTTTTTTGAGTATTCGAAATAGGTAATGTTATCGTTGGGACCAAGTACATCCACCACAAACTCACGCAAAGCACCTGCCCGCTGCGGGAAACGGATAATGAAATAATGTTTCAGTCCCTCGTAAAGCAACGAGCGCTCTTTGATCTCTTCGGTGCGTACAATATCGTTATTGCCTCCGCTCACTATGCACACCACATTTTTTCCTTTTATCTTTTCTTTATACAGGTCAAGCGCCGAAATAGCGAGTGCGCCGGCGGGTTCCACTACCATTGCTTCTTCATTGTATAGTTTAAGTATGGTGGTGCACACTTTTCCTTCAGGAACAAGCACAATGTCGTCGAGTGTTTGTTTACATATCTCAAATGTTTTTTCACCAGAACGTTTAACAGCAGTGCCATCCACAAAACTTTCAATGGAATCAAGCGTCACCGGCTTTCCCGCCTTCATTGCTTCATACATCGATGGGGCTCCCTCAGGCTGCACTCCAATAATCTTTGTTCCGGGACTTAGGTTTTTAAAAACCGAAGAAACACCCGCTGCAAGGCCCCCGCCTCCAATGGGAATAAATAAATAGTCTATTCGCTCTTTAATATCCTCCAGTATTTCCAACCCCACTGTCCCCTGCCCTGCTATTACTTCATCATCATCGAATGGGTGTATGAAGGCGCAATTGTGCTTCTCTGAATAAAGCAGGGCGGCCTTGTATGCATCGTCAAATGTATCACCCACTAAGCTGATGCTTACCTGTTCTTTGCCAAACAGTTTTACCTGTTTAATTTTTTGCTTAGGTGTAGTTACCGGCATAAAAATCACGCCTTTTATTGCCAATAAATTACATGAGTATGCCACACCCTGCGCATGATTGCCGGCACTGGCACAAACTATACCATTCTTCAACTCTTCCTTTGTTAAAGAACTTATCTTATTATACGCGCCCCTTATTTTATAGGAACGCACCACCTGCAGATCTTCGCGCTTCAAATATATTTTCGCGTCGAACTCGCCCGATAAATTCAGATTATGCATTAATGGAGTATGTGTTACAACTCCTTTTAATTTTTGGCGTGCGGCTTTTATTTTTTCTAACATTTAATTTATTTTATAAAAATCTGGTTGTTTGGTTTCAGGTTTCAAGTTTCAGGTTCTTAACAAAAAACTTGAAACCTGAAACTTGAAACCCTATAACCAATTACGGCCTTAACTTACGAACCTGCGCTCCTGCCTGCCACAGTTCAGATTCACGTATGGTAGTGAGTTCCGATTCAAGTTGTTTACGGTAATTTTTATCGCTACAGGCATCAATTACACGTTTCGCTTCCTTGCCCGATAATACACTTTCGTATAGTTCATTGAACAGGGGCAATGTAACATCCCTGAATTTTTCCTTCCAGTCTAACGCCCCGCGCTGAGCCGTCACCGAAGTGTTGGCAAACATCCAGTCCATTCCATTCTCACCTACCAGCGGAACAAGGCTCTGTGTAAGCTCTTCGACCGTTTCGTTAAACGCTTCGGAAGGCGAATGTCCTTTTTTGCGAAGTACCTGGTATTGCGCTTCAATAATGCCGGCAAGCGCCCCCATTAACACACCGCGCTCACCTGTAAGGTCGCTCAGTACTTCATTCCTGAAATTTGTTTCAAACAAATAACCGGAGCCTACACCGATGCCCATCGACAAGACCTTATCCAGCGCTTTTCCTGACGCATCCTGGTAGATGGCATACGATGAATTAAGTCCTTTACCTGCTTTGAATAATCTCCTGAGGCTTGTACCGCTTCCTTTTGGGGCAACAAGGATCACATCCACATCTTTTGGCGGAACTATTCCCGTTTGGTCGTTAAATGTAATTCCAAATCCATGTGAGAAATAAAGGGTTTTACCTTTAGTTAAATATTTTTCCACCAACGGCCACAATGTTAGCTGTCCCGCATCGGATAAAAGAAATCCAATGATAGTTCCTTTACTTAAAGCCGTTTCAATATCAAACAGGTCTTTCCCTTCCACCCATCCATCTTTCAACGCCTTTTGCCAGGATGAAGAATCTTTACGCTGACCAACGATGACATTAAATCCATTGTCCTTTAAGTTCAAGGCCTGGCCGGGTCCCTGAACGCCATAACCGATCATAGCGATTGTCTCATTTTTCAATATTTGTTTCGCTTTGTCAAGTGTGAATTCTTCCCTTGTCACAACATTTTCTTCTACGTTACCGAATTTTAATTTTGCCATTTTATTTATTTTTAATGTCACGCCTTCGGCGTAACGGGTTTATACTAATTCAATCTCTAATTCATTTAAATAAGTTTTCAGCTCTTTCATAGGTTTTGTTACCACTACCCTGCCCGATCGTGCAAATTCAAGTACACCGAACTTTTCCAGTTCATGGAACAGTTTCTCTGTTTCTTCTTTGGTACCTGTTTTTTCAATTACGATATACTCAGGTTCTTCAACAAGAATACGTGCGTTATTTTCCTTGACGAATTCTGCGGCTGCTGCGTG
The DNA here is from genome assembly GCA_016787005.1 of Bacteroidia bacterium. Classification (GTDB taxonomy): domain Bacteria; phylum Bacteroidota; class Bacteroidia; order JABDFU01; family JABDFU01; genus JABDFU01. The sequence goes on along the minus strand of JAEUTS010000073.1, from coordinate 2,280 downwards.
CGAAAGTGTTTTGGCCGACATTTTGTACAAAGCCATTTCCTGGTAGATCACTTCGTGATCTTCATGTACAAAGGCTTTCAACACTTCTGTTAGTTTTTCAACCTGCCGGGCCAGCTTGTCCACCGCGTCTCTTGTTGTATTCACAACAATGGTAATGCGTGCCACGCCTTTCACTTCGGATTCAGAAACAGTTATTCTTTCAATATTCATACGCCGACGTGTGAATATGATGGTTATCCTGTTCATCAAACCGATCTTGTTTTCGGTGAAAACTGAAACTGTAAATTGTTTTGTCATTTTATTTGTGTTTAATTATTTGTGCTTATATCGAGTAACATCATTACATGGGATTTTCAAAAAGCATTTTTTGAAAACCGGCAGGCTTGGAGCTTTTCTACTTTAGTGGCTTAGTTCGTTTGCCACCAAAGCACAAAAACACTAAAGTCCACCAAAAAAATTTATTCGACATAACCTCTATTCCAATCTAATTTCGGCAACACTTGCCCCGGTCGGAACCATAGGGAATACATTCTCTTCCTTTTCAACCACTACTTCCAGTAAATATGAGCCTTTGTGTCCGAGCATTTTACCGATCTCCTTTTCTATATCGTTACGGTCGGTTACTTTAGCGGCTTCGATATTAAATCCCTTTGCAATCATTACAAAATCAGGATTAATCATTTCCACGGATGAATAGCGCTTCTCATAAAACAATTGCTGCCACTGGCGAACCATTCCCAAAAAGTTATTATTGAGAATAACTATTTTAACGGGCATTTTCGATTGATTGATGGTACCCAGCTCCTGCAGTGTCATCTGGAAGCCGCCATCCCCGATTATCGCGACAACATCCGAACCCGGTTTTCCGACTTTCGCGCCTATCGCGGCAGGCAAGGCAAATCCCATTGTTCCCAATCCTCCTGAGGTGATATTTGTATTTGGTTTCCTGTAATTATAATATCTCGAGGTCACCATCTGGTGCTGCCCTACATCCGTAACAACGATCGTGTCGGCATCCGCCTTTTCTGATATCATTCGTACCACTTCAGCCATCTTTAAACCTTTACTGCCCGGATACAGATCATGCTGCTCAACCTTTTCGTACTCCAGCTTCTTACAATCACGGAATTCCTGCACCCATTTTTCATGAGAGGCTTTGCTTACTCTACCGGACAAAGCCTGCAGGGCTTCTTTCGCATCGGAATTAACAGCTACATCCGCCTTAATTATTTTATTGATCTCCGACGGATCAATTTCAATGTGAATTACTTTCGCCTGCTTCGCGTATTTACTTACATCACCCGTAACCCTGTCGTCAAAACGCATACCCACGGCTATCAGCAGGTCACATTCATTTGTTTTTATATTCGGGCCATAGTTACCATGCATTCCCAAAAAACCAACATATAATTCGTGATCAGTTGGCATGGCGGATAATCCGAGCAGGGTAACAGCAACAGGTATTCCCGCTTTTTCAGCAAACTGTTTGAGTTCATTTTCGGCACCTGAAATTAATACTCCGTGCCCGGCCAGTATAAATGGTTTCTTTGCTTTGTTTATCAATTCAACCGCTTTGTCCACTTCGCTCAAATTTAATTTTGGATACGGACGATAGCTCCGGATCTTTTCGCATTTTTCATATGCAAAATCAAGCTTACCAAACTGCGCATCCTTTGTTATATCAAGCAATACAGGTCCGGGCCGGCCGGAACGGGCTATATAAAAAGCTTTGGCCACAGCAGCGGGAATTTCTTCGGGCCTTGTTACCTGCAGGTTCCATTTGGTGATAGGCATGGATATTCCTATTACATCGGTTTCCTGGAAAGCATCGGTACCCAATAAATGAGATGCGACTTGTCCGGTTATGCAAACCAAGGGTGTTGAATCGATCTGGGCATCGGCTATACCTGTTACCAGGTTAGTTGCTCCGGGGCCGGAAGTGGCAAAGCACACTCCCACCTTATCGCTCACACGCGCATAACCCTGTGCCGCATGTGCAGCACCCTGCTCATGCCTTACAAGAATATGATTTATCTTATCCTGGTAATCATACAGGGCGTCGTATATGGGCATAATAGCGCCACCTGGATATCCGAAAACAGTATCCACACCTTCCTCTAACAGTGAGAGGATAAGGGACTCAGCACCTGTTACCTGTTTAAAAGACTTTGCTTTTTTCTTTAACAATTCTTTTTCGAGCATTTCCATTTTTTTAATTTTTATCAGTTATGCAACCTTCAGACGCGGAGGTAACACATTTAACATACTTATAAAGCACAC
>JAEUTS010000053.1 GCA_016787005.1 Bacteroidia bacterium | reverse complement strand
CGTTTCCATTTTCCGAAAATTGAACTGAATAAACCTTTCGATAAATAGGCTTCAATAAAGGGGTGCACACACAATGTAATCTCTTTTTCGTTCTGTTCGGTAAGTATATAGCGCAAATTATTCTCAATCTGGTCGATGAGCAATACGCTCGCCTGTATCTCACCTGTGCCGCCGCAGGTCGGACATTTTTCAACAGTAATAACATTTGTGGCAGGACGAACCCGCTCACGGGTAATTTGTATCAGTCCGAATTTACTGGGGGGTAGAATATTGTGCTTCGCACGATCGGTATGCATTTCGTCGCGCAGCTTATTGAATAATTTTTTCCGGTTCTCGGCCGAGTGCAGGTCAATAAAGTCAACAACAATTATTCCACCCATATCGCGCAGCCTTAACTGGCGGGCCACTTCAACAGCCGCGTCCAGGTTCACTTCCAGCGCGTTTTGTTCCTGCGAAGAGCCCGATTTGGCACGGTGTCCGCTGTTCACATCAATTACATGAAGCGCTTCGGTGTGTTCAACAATAAGATAGGCGCCGGTTTTCATGGTAACGGTTTTACCAAACAGCGCTTTCATTTGTTTGTCAACATCAAAATGATCGAAAATAGGTACGTTACCTTTGTATAGCTTCGCTATTTTTTCCTGTTCGGGAGAAATGGTGCGCAAATAACTTTTTATTTCTTCAAACATCTTGGGGTCGTCAACATGTATGCTTTGGAATGAGGCATTAAGCATGTCACGTAAAATGGCCGAAGTGCGGTCAAGCTCACCCAAAACTTTTTTAGGCGGCACTGCCGTTTTCATTTCCTGGAAACAGATGTCCCATTTGCTTATAAGATCTTTTAAGTCGGCATCGAGTTCGGCAACACTTTTGTTTTCGGCCACTGTACGAACAATCACACCAAAATTTTTTGGTTTAATACTTTGCATCAACCGCTTTAGCCTGTTCTTCTCTTCATTCTCCGTAATTTTTTGTGACACAGAAATTTTATCCGAAAAAGGAACCAGCACTAAAAAGCGTCCGGCAATGGACAATTCGGAAGTGATACGTGGTCCTTTGGTAGATATGGGTTCTTTTGCTATCTGAACAAGAATATTTTGTCCTGTTGATACCATGCTCGATATTTTGCCGTCTTTCGGTATATCGCTCTCGTTACGGAAATTTCCAAGGTCTGAGCTGTTCAGTTTTCCTGTTTGCGCAAGCTTGGTATATTTCATTAGTGATGCTGCCTGTGGGCCAAGGTCGAGGTAGTGTAAAAAAGCGTCTTTTTCATAGCCTACATCAACAAAAGCGGCGTTAAGTCCGGGCATCACTTTTTTAACTTTGCCCAGGTAAAAATCGCCTACGGAAAAATTATTGTTGGTTTTTTCGCGATTCAGCTCAACAAGTCGTTTATCGCGCAGCAGGGCAATAATTACCTCGCTTGGGGTGGATTGTATAATTAATTCGTTGTTCAATTTTTTTAGCTTTAAATTAGTTTAATGTTATGTCAATATTGATAAGTCCGAAGGACTTAAATATGAATAACCTTGTGTATAACACAAGGTGGATAAGCAAATAACGTGTCCCAACCCCGACAGGGGTTGAATATAATTATCAATATTTCTCATCAATTTCAATCATTTATTCAACCCTTTCAGGGTTGTGTTACTTGTGTTTTATTATCCACCGATTACATCGGTAGTTACTTACATTGAACCCCATCCGGGGTTTCCGGTTTTATTAGTTAAACATAGCAGTTTACATTCCCAAATAAAGGAAGAGCTGTGATAAGGCCTAAGGCAACAGGATGTTTTTGTCGGAGATCAGCTGAAATGCAGCGAATATGTACTTATAGCGTTATACTATAGGTAATAACAAAACAAAAGGCATGGTGTCAGCCCCAGGGAAGTATAAACATGTACAGGAAGAAAAGAAGGGACCACAAAGCTTTAAACATGAGGCTTTGTGGTGCCAGCTTACTATTTCTTCTTGTGCCTGTTTTTTCTCAAACGTTTTTTGCGTTTGTGGGTTGCCATTTTATGGCGTTTTCTTTTTTTACCGCTTGGCATAATAAATAGGTTTAAAGTTTAATTTTTTAAAGTTTAATGTCGGTGATGAGCCTGCATTTAACCTTGCTTTAATTTGTTAATATAATTTTTCACTTCGTTTTTGATAGTTGCGTCATCAACAACGCTAACATATTTTTCAAGCGTTTCAATCGCCTTTTGTTTATTACCTGTGCGTTCATAAGCATCGGCTAAAAAAAGATAAGCCTCCAGGTAATCGGGTTTTATTATAAGCACTTTATTAAAGCGTTCAATAGCTTTTTCAAACTGCCCCGATTTAACCGAGAAAAAGGCAAGATTCAACTGTGCGTTAACATGAGTCGAATCTTTGGCGATCACTTCACGCAGAAGTCCTATCCCTTTCATGGGGTCGGAAGTGCCTTCAACATAACAGGCTCCCAGGTTTGTTTTAGCATCAAGGTTGCCCGGTTGTTTACTCAATGTCTTTTCAAAACAACGCATGGCGTTTTGATAAAGAGCCTGGTGTTCATCTTTTTTCGCAAAACGAACAGCGTTGTAATAGCGTTCACCGGCATTGTTCCACCATTCCGGTTTGCTCTCAATCAGGGCTTTCTGTTCGGCGTAATAAGCTGCTATGTCGGGACGTTTTAATTGATCCCAGGTTTTGATGAGCGAATCCGAGAACATCAGTTTCTGCGGATTGGTTGCATGATCAAAAGCCTTTTTCCATTCACTTATACGGGCTTTAGGCTCACCTGTAAGGTTGGCGGAGGCTTCATCAACAATATTCACAAAACTTTCTCCTGTGTTGGCTTCGGCAACTTTGGTCTTATCAACCTTAGGAGGCCGGGTATTAGCAAAAAGTAAAAGAACGAATAGGGTGAGACTGCCTAAAATGGCTATGATCTGGCCCCTGGACATAAAATTTATTGATTATTGCCATCAGTCGGTTTAACAGGCACGCTTTTCTTTACCTTCTCGGCAAAAGTTTTAGCGGGTTTAAACGACGGAATATAATGTGCGGGAATAATAATAGTTGTGTTCTTCGAAATATTCCGACCGGTTTTTTCAGCACGTTTTTTTACAATAAAACTACCGAATCCCCTGAGGTAGATGTTCTTGCCTTCGCTCATGTGATTTTTCAAAACCTTCATGAATGATTCTACTGTAGCCTGAACAGCAACCTTCTCGATCCCTGTCTTTTCTGCTATTTCGTTTACGATATCTGCTTTGGTCATGTTTTAAACTATTTAAAATCAAACAATTGAAATTAACTTTTGAGAATGCAAATATACTATATTGTTTTTGAATACATATAAAAATTATTTATTAATTGGCTGATTATGATGAATATAGCATGAATTTCGTAAAAAAGAGGTCGTATTATTGGAAATTTTTAAAAAAATGAGGGTTCCCGTGAATTTTGGAAGCAATATAACAGGCTTGGATTTGGCCGTTATCAAACTTATTTTGAGGCATGCTGCTGTAAATGAACGGCTCCCGATCTTTATCCCAAACTATACATTAGAAAAAATCTAATGCATAGCCTTAAAGAAAATCAACCATTTTGGTTGCACTTTGTTTCACCTCCATTTCCTCATATTTACTACATGTCTGTTTAACATTCCTAAAATGAAAACGGATAGATCGGACTTTTTATATAGTTGAAAAGTTTAAACAAGCCGCATACTTAATTTTAATAAATTAGTTCCCCCAAAAAAAACTATAAGAACCCTCCCTGTGGGAGGGTAGG
>JAEUTS010000046.1 GCA_016787005.1 Bacteroidia bacterium | reverse complement strand
GTTTGTCGCGGTTTGTGCTACTTGCCCGTTACTCCAGGAAAAGGTATAAGAAGGTGTTCCTCCGGAAGGATTTGAAGTAGCACTTCCGGGTACTGTACAGGTTCTATTTGTGGGAGTAATAGAGGAAGTTAATGTTCCGCTGGCATTTATAGTTATTGTTTTTTGCCCTATACATCCGTTTGCGTCCCTTACAGTTACCGTATATGTTCCTGCACCAAGCCCGGTGGCAGTAACGGTTGTTTGTCCATTGCTCCAGCTATATGTATAAGGTGATGTGCCTCCCGCAGGCGTAGCTGTTCCGGTTCCATTGCTGGCCGCACAGCTGCTATTTGTAAAGCTGGTGGTTACTGTAACAGTAGGATTAATGACCACACTTTTTGTTATAGAATCTTTCGGACAGCCAACGATTAGTTTTACATTATAGGTGCCGGGAGTACCGAAAACATGTGTCGGATTCTGTATACTGGATGTTTGCCCATCACCAAAATCCCATAGCCAATAGTTCGGAGTCCATGTTTGTTGCCATATGCAGTTGCCGCTGGCTGTACCTGTAAAATTCACTGTATTGCTGCAAGCACCAATTGAGTAGGTATAGTTAAATGTTGGAAGCGTAGATTTCATTTTAAAAACTGCCGGCTGATCACTTCCGCTGGGGTGAGTGGGGCCGACAACTCCGGGTGTTGTCGGGGTATTGGTAGAGTGGGTGGTATATCCGACAAATACTTCCTGAGCAGCGCTTGCACAGATTGGTGCAGCAGTAATGTTTCCATTATAATCCTGTGCATTTCCACCAAAATAAGTAGAATATAAAAGATCCGCGGCACCCGCTCCTGCAGTTTTTAATTTTAATAATACAACATCAACAGATCCAAGTGCGGCAGATCTAAAAGCGCATGGGGTGATTGGCGCTGTTCCGTTAGAAAAAGCCGATACAAATACCTCATCATTCTCACAACTACTAATGCTAAGTGCAATTTTGGGTGAGTTTATATTATCAACAAAAGTTGAGTAAAGTAAACTGCTTCCCGTTGAATTTAATTTCGACACAAAAATATCTGTTGTGCCGAATGTAACATCATACGCACCAACTGTAACAGGAAATCCTGCAGCTGCTCCTCCTGTAACAAAAGCCTCTCCTGCACTATTAATAGCAATTCCATTGCCGGCTTCTCCTCCGGCACCACCTATAAATGTTGAGTAAACAAGGTCGGCAGCGCCACTACCTACAGGATTTATCTTACATACAAACACATCGGTTGATCCATTAAATGTATTATCATAGGCGCCGGCGCTTGCCGGAAAATTAGCCGAACCAGTCGAACCGCTTATATATGCTCTATTTGCAGCATCAACAGCAAGACATATTCCTCTATCAGCTCCACTTCCGCCAATAAATGTTGAATACACAAGATCTGCGGCGCCAGCTCCGGCAGGATTAAGGACACTAAGAAATACGTCAGTGCCTCCGTTATAGCTAATATCATAAGCTCCTGCTGTTACCGGGTAGGAAGCTCCTTGTGTGTAACCTGTTACATATATAAGGCCGGTATTTGATACCGCTATATCATAAGCTTGTTCTGTAGCTGTCGTAGAGCCTAAGTAAGTGCTGTACAACAATGTTGTACCTGTTGTATTTAATTCTATTACATATGCGTTACCTGCTCCCGCGACAGGTCCATTGTATGTCACATCATAAGCTCCTGGAGTTGTAATTAGAGTCCCGCCACCACCGCCGCAACTCGGACAAGTCCTTCCGCAAACATAAACATTACCAATAGCATCAACTGCAATCGCCTTTTCGTCGGAAGTATTATTTCCTCTGCCTGTTGATACAAAAGTTGCCCAAACCAATGTTGTTGCAGTTGGATTAAGTTTAAAAACATATATGTTAAATCCCCAGGTCGGATTGGAAGAAAAGGGGAGAGTTGTAGAATATACTCCGGGAGTGGTTGGGTAAGTACCTCCTCCTTCATCAGTTACACCATAAACATTTCCTGCGGCATCGATGGCGATGTCTGCCATATATCCGTTCCCCGTGTCAGATCCGACCATGGTGCACCATACCAGATTTACAGGATCAATGATTAATGGAACAGATGATTTATAATGTCCGTTTGCAGTGAAGCCAAATGTTGTTCCATCAATTATTTTATAACTGATATTTACCAATTTTTTTTTGCCATTTATAATTTGATAAGACTCTGGTAGCTCTTCTAATAATATTCCCCATTTGGTGGTGATCTCAAGCTGCCCTTTGTCATTAACATACAGTTTCTCCACTCCTTCACATACCATTTGTATATTACTTAAATTTCCGCCGGGTTGCACTACATAATCATACTTTAACTCTTTGCCGGCACGGTAATATCTAAGGTCAATGTTATTATATACATTATTATATTTCAACATCCGGTAATCAGGGACATTTATTTGTTTTTTACTAAGATCAGGATTGAGCAGGTAATTTGTACGGCTGTCTTCCTGTCCTTCAGATGTTATATTGGAATTAGCATTAGCACCTTTAAAATAAAGGTTCCACACCATATATTCCTTTTCTTCACTTCCCGCAGAACGTACATGGGAAAGAGTTTCGTCGACTTTATCTCTACAAAAACCAAAACTCAACCCATTCTTCATGAAATTAATGTTCGCGTTCCAGCCCGGTGATGACCCCCGGTATATTATATTGTTATCCCATTGTCCCATATTTTTTCTGAAACTAATGGGTAAAGCAGCAATGTTTTGTGCTATTTGTTTTCGTTGAGTTTCTGTTACCTCCCTTTTCATTGGCTGATCTAACAGGCTCAGGTCGGGCATAAAGCCGGTTGAAGGATCTTTTTTTAGAGATAAATCCTCCTTATGAAGAGGAGTGAACACCGAGGTATGGTCTTCTAAGGCTGCGCTGCCTGCTATTGATTGTGCATAATTGCTTAAAGATACAAGCATGGTTAATAGTGCAAAAGAAAATGGGCGCACAATTGTTTTTAGAAGAAATAAAGGATTGTCAATAGTTTTCACACACGGGGTTTTATGTTAAACATTAATACAATATTATCAGCTAATGAATTTAAGGTAAAAAAAACATGTTGCCAAATAAAAATTGGCCAAAAGTAAGGCTCTTAATGCGTATTATAAATCAAATTGTTGGTTGTAGATATGGTCTTGAAAAGGAAAAAATGCATCCTTAAATCGAAAGTTAACGGATGAGTGATTATCAGGCAAATCTCAGGTGAAATAATTATCCGGAGGAGTCTTTGGTGACTGATCATTTTTTTTAGTTTTGAATATGCGTTTTTTTAACGAAGCACCACTTGTTCGTTTATTGTTGCCATTGATATTGGGTATTGTTTCTGCAGTTTACTTCTTAAACAACGGAATTATTCTGCTTGTTTGGTTGTGTATGAGTCTAATGGTATTGATTGGCGTAATGTGTATAAAACCACACACAACAGCTTATAAATATAGGTGGATGAGCGGTCTGGCAATTAATTCAGCCCTGTTTTTTCTTGGTGCACAATTGGCACTCAATAAGTCTGAAATTCGTTCAGTTGACCACTTCAGTAAATTCGTTCATTCCGGCGAGTATGTTATTGCCCAATTGACCCAGCCGCCCGTAGAAAAAGAGAAAACACTTAAAT
>JAEUTS010000035.1 GCA_016787005.1 Bacteroidia bacterium | reverse complement strand
TCTTGTACTTTTTTGCCTGTTTCGTGCTCTTTGAGTATCCGCAGGATCTGTTCTTCTGTGAAGCGTTGTTTTTTCATACCAGTTAATTTATGAAGTTTTTACTAATTTTTAACTGGCACTGTTTTTAGGGGAGCTTACATTTTCTATGCCCTTCTAAATACATTTCACACGTTTTAGGGTCATCCAAAGATCTAAAAGCTCTAATGCGAATCATAAATGTCGTTATGTATTTCGAATTGTGTTTTTCTAACTTGATTCATTTGGGGATTTCGTGTCATTTATTATTTCCTCTATATCAACAAAGTATCGACCCGAAGCGTGAAATAGGTTCAACATAATTCTTCTTGAAACGTCGGCTGTTATACCCCCTCCTAATGTAACTGCGGAAGCTAATTGAGGCCATGTTGTTATGCTTTTATTGATTTCCAGCATTGATGCCTTTAGGCGATGGGAAAGTGTTTCATCTCCAGCGATTGATAGTACGTATGGTATTTTTTCTTCAAATGTCTTCGCCGTTTTAACCTTATTGATATCCAGGTGATCAATAAACCCATGTAAAATAGGCCGCATAGGCTCAAGATCAAATCGCTCAACGTCAATTGTTCCTCTGTCACTCGCTTCCATAACTACAGGGATGCCGTACTCTTTGGCTTTTTGTCGGCAAAGAATTTTAATATATAAACCGTCGCACTCATCTACCAGAATATCAAGTTTGCCATCTTTAACCAGGAAGTCATTAATGTTTTCTTCCGTGATACCTTCATGATAGCAATTGACTTTAAGAAAGGGATCAATTTCTGCAATTTCTCTGGCTACTGATATTACTTTGGGTAGATTCAGGTTGTGAAGTCCTGTACGAATGCGATTGTAATTACTTAGCTCAAGTATATCATAATCGGCCAACCTTAGCTCTCGGCAGCTTCTTTCCATTGCAATGGTAACGGCAACAGATTGTCCAACCGACAATCCTATAACACCAATCCGTTTAGTTGCCAATATGGCTTTTTCCTGGGGTGTAATTTTATACATATTGCGGTTTGTCCGCACTTCAACAAATTCTTTTTCATCCAATATATGCACAAGTCTTTTCGACCAGGGATAGTAAACCCAGACTCCATATTCTTCGTATGGTGTGGAGCCTATGTGTTTCTTCGCGGCTTCCGTCAAATCACTTTTGCTGAAAACTATTTTCGGATTGGCAGATTTTACATATTCTTCAACCTGTCCAATAATTTCATCGAACACATTTATGCCAGGTACTTCTGTAATTAGTTTTTTAAACGCAGTTAATCCGGCAGGATCACTTAACCTGTAAAAAGAAGGCTGAAAAATTTCTTTGCCGGATTTACTATGTTTGATCAGTTTTTCAAGTTGGTGCTTCATAAAGATATTTTTACTGTTTGTCGGAAAAAACTATACTTTTGTACGTACATAATTGTAAATGGTTGCATAAAAGTATATCATTCACGGCAAATGTAAATTATTGATGATGGATAAAAAGATCAACATATTATATGTAGATGACGAAGCTAATAATTTGATTGCGTTTAAAGCAAACTTTAGAAATTATTACAATGTATATACATCTGAATCGGCTGCTGAGGGACTTCAAATACTGAAGGAGAATAAAATTCATATTATTATTACCGATCAGCGTATGCCTAATATGACAGGTGTTGAATTTCTCGAATCAATTATTAAGGAATATCCCGATCCTATTCGCATGCTTCTGACCGGTTATGTTGATATATCGGCAGTAATTGAGGCGATAAATAAAGGCCAGGTGTACCGGTATATTATGAAACCGATTAATGTAGATGACCTGAAGATCACTATTGACAATGCTTTCGAGGTTTATTCATTACGTGAAGAAAACAAAGAATTAATGAAGAGCCTGCTGCGTGTGAATAAGCAGTTGGAATTTATGCTCCGCCAAAAATTACTTTCATTGGATAGTAATCCTGATGCCTGATCATCACTATTTGCAGTTTATTTCATAATCTTCCTTTTTTTAAATATACTCTTCGCGTTGCTCCGCTTGTTTTTACAATAAAATAATGATACCGTTTTAGCTCCGGTGAAGGTGGCGCTTTTTACAAAGAAGAGTATAGGAAATATTCCTAAGAAAAATTACTATAAAATAATTTTTAATTAGGTGTTTTAACTGATGCGTTTGGGTAACGGATTGTTCATATTTGTACAATGCGGTTGTTATATATAGGCGATGGAATTTTGAGAACTTTTGATTACGAAACGAGCCTGTAGTTAGGGAATAAATTTACCGAAAACATTACACGAGTTATTTGCCTGCCATCAGGCAATTGACCAATTATCATTTAATAATATGTTAAAATGAAAGTGACGACTCGAATTATCGCTGTTATTGTGCTGCTTTTTGCCGCAGCTGCTTGTGCAGTTGCACAGTGTTCTGCAAGGTCTATTGTAAGAAAGAATAAATCCAGAATGGCGCCCTACCAATATGATAGTTATGCATTAAAGGAAATTACCTTTGATCCTTTCAAGCCACAGGTAGTTGAAATAGAATTCACTGCCTTCGCCGGGTATAAGTATAAACTTGTATTCGGCACGTCTGATTTTGCGGAAAATATTAATTTGAATATTTATGATAAGGGTCTAAGGTCTAAAAAAAGAAATAAATTATATGATTCTAAAGAGTCAGAAGAAAATAACTGGGCTTTTGAACCCGAAAAACCCGGTACCTATTACATTAATTATGAAGTGCCGAGGTCTATATCCGGTGTGAAGAAGAAAGCCTGTGCCATTATGATGGTCGGATTCAAAGATTAATTGCCGGCATCCCCTATGATTTAGACTTTGGAATTTGAAATCTTGTGAAGGAAGATTTGTAAATTAGGGCGATGATCAATAACCGGAAACCGGCTTCCTTAATCGGATTTTATTTGCTTTTGGTTTATGTGCTTCTGCAGTTTGTTTGGTGGAGCTACCTTATGCTTGAGCTGAATACCGAAATAACACGTCTTAAATCGGAGGTTGTTTTATTGAAATCGGGCAGCGTTGAAGAAACCCTGAAAGCGGAAAAGGAACTTCATTCCGTTCTGAATAAGAAGCGATTCATGATAATAGGAGAGGGGAGCGTTTTTCTTATCATATTGCTTTTTGGCATTGTACGTGTTCGAAAAACATTTCAGAAGGAAACGCAATTGGCCCTGCAGCAAAGTAATTTTTTACTTTCCGTTACCCATGAATTGAAATCACCGATCGCTTCGGCACGTTTGCAGTTGGAAACACTTTTGATACGTGATATTGATAAAGTGAAACAAAGGGAAATATTGGTTAACGCTATAAGTGATACCGACCGGTTGAACGCGCTTGTTGAGAATATCCTGGTGGCCGCGCAGATAGATAAAAGCAATTTTGTATTGCACAGGCAAACGGTAAATGTTTCACAATACATCACACAGCTATTGGCTCGTCCGGGTATTGCCGGTGATCACAAATTGCATTCAGTCATTCAGCCGGATATTTTTATGGAGATCGACAACATAAATTTCGCATCGATCGTACTCAACCTTATTGATAACGCCTGTAAGTATTCATCTGCGGGATCAAAAATAACCGTTGAACTTAAAAAGACAGATCGAAAAATTTATTTAAATGTAATGGATGAAGGTAAAGGTATAAGTGACGAAGAAAAGAAACGCGTGTTTGAAAAGTTTTACCGGGTTGGTGATGAAAAGACCCGTACTTCCAAAGGAACAGGGCTCGGACTATATATTGTAAATTACCTGGTGCAGCAGCATGGAGGAACAATAAAGATTCTTGATAATAAACCGAAGGGGACGGTTTTTCAGGTGGAATTTTAAGAAATAATCCGAAAAAGTGTCGGTGATTTTTTTACTTCCTGCAATTTGTCATCCCGCATCCAACTTCAACTCCCAATCTCTCAATCCCTACTTCCATTTCTCAACCTCTTCTAATCATTCAACTTCAACACCGCCATAAATGCGCTTTGGGGAATCTCGACGGTTCCGATCTGGCGCATACGTTTTTTTCCTTCTTTTTGTTTCTCTAAAAGTTTGCGCTTACGGGAAATGTCACCGCCGTAACATTTGGCTGTAACATCTTTTCGCATGGCTGATATGGTTTCACGGGCGATGATCTTGGCGCCAATGGCAGCTTGTATTGCGATCTGGAATTGTTGTTTGGGGATAAGTTCTTTCAGTTTTTCGCAAATTTTCTTTCCAAAGTCGTACGACCTGTCCCTGTGTATGAGGGCTGAAAGGGCATCAACCGGGTCGCCATTGATAAGGATATCCATTTTCACCAGGTCGGATGTTTTGTAACCTATTGGTGAATAGTCAAAAGAGGCATAACCTTTAGAAATGCTTTTAAGTTTATCATAAAAATCGAAAACGATTTCGCCGAGAGGCATTTCAAATACAAGTTCAACGCGGTCGGTTGTAAGGTAAACCTGGTTTTGAATGATTCCGCGTTTGTCCATGCACAGACTCATAACAGCTCCTACAAATTCCGACTTGGTAATAATGTTAGCTTTAATATATGGCTCCTCAACACGTTCAAGAGTTGTGGGGTCAGGAAAATCAGAAGGGTTGCGCAGGTGCAACTCTTCGCCTTTAGTTGTATAGGCTATGTATGATACGTTCGGAACGGTTGTGATAACACTCATGTTAAACTCGCGTTCAAGACGTTCCTGTATAATTTCCATGTGCAGCATTCCCAGAAATCCGCATCGGAATCCAAAGCCGAGAGCAGCCGAACTTTCGGGTTCCCAGGTAAGAGAAGCGTCATTCAGCTTAAGTTTTTCCATTGAGGAGCGAAGTTCTTCAAAATCTTCGGTGTCAACCGGGTAAATCCCCGCGAATACCATTGGTTTCACATCTTCAAAACCTTTGATCATCTCCGTGCATGGATTCTCTACATGTGTAATAGTATCACCCACTTTTACTTCGTTGGCCTGCTTTATGCCCGATATGATATAACCTACATCGCCGACACTTAATTTATCTTTTGGTATAAGTGTCATTTTAAGTATGCCTACTTCATCAGCAAGATATTCGCGGTCGGTAGCGACAAATTTTACTTTATCACCTTTTTTCAGTTCACCATTCATTATGCGGAAGTAGGCTATGATACCACGAAATGAATTGTAAACCGAATCGAATATCAAAGCCTGCAAAGGAGCCTTAGGATCGCCTTTAGGTGCGGGTACACGCTCAATTATAGCATCCAGTATTTCGTAAACGCCTTGTCCTGTTTTGCCCGAAGCCACCATTATATCTTCACGTTTACAGCCGATGAGGTCAACTATCTGGTCTTTCACCTCTTCAGGGTTGGCGCTGGGAAGGTCGATTTTATTTAATACAGGAATTATTTCAAGGTCTTGTTCTAATGCAAGGTATAGGTTGGAAATGGTTTGCGCCTGTATACCTTGTGCGGCGTCAACCAATAGCAGGGCGCCTTCACAGGCGGCAATGGATCGGGATACTTCGTATGAAAAATCAACGTGTCCGGGCGTATCAATAAGGTTTAAAATATAATTCTTATCCTTATATATATGCTCCATTTGAATAGCATGGCTCTTTATCGTAATCCCGCGTTCTTTTTCCAGGTCCATATCGTCCAAAACCTGGGCTTGCATATCGCGTTTTGAAATGGTTTTGGTATACTCCAGCAAACGGTCGGCCAGTGTACTTTTCCCGTGGTCGATATGGGCTATAATGCAGAAGTTACGTATGTTTTCCATAAGGCCTGCAAAGATAGCACTTATCGGATATCAATGAATAGCGAAAACAGATGAATTTGCGATCGTTTATCGGATCAGGGAAACGTGCCCCACAATGCGGTGCGGCTTTTCAAATATATCGGTAATTTCGACGAGGTAAGAATAAACATCCTGTTGAGCGACCTCTTGCCCTTTATTGGCCTTGCCATCCCACGGATCGTTAATATTATCGGTTGAGAAGATCATCTTTCCCCAACGATCGAATATTGACATTTTAAATGCATTAATCCCGATACCGGTTCCTGTGAACCTGTCATTTATATTGTCATCATTAGGTGTGAAGGCATTTGGAATATAAAAGATAAATTCCGGCACCACCACCACACAATGTTCGGTTGAATCAACGCACCCTTGCTGATTTTGCACTTTTAGTACCGTACAATATGTTCCGATCTCACTGTACTTGTGATCCGGGTTTTGTAAGGTACTGGTTTTGTCGTCCGCTGGATCCCCGAAATTCCATAGCCAGCTTGTAGCTCCTGACGACTGATCATTAAATTGGAATTTAGGATCTACGATCGTCACGCTGTCGGGGGTGGTTGTGAAAGCTGCGGTGGGATTAGGGAACACATGTATCATTTGCACAATACTGTCTGTGCTGCTGCAGCCATTATCACTTATAGTTTTCAGGTAGATCGTATATTTTCCGGGTACGCGGAAACAATTTGTGGGATTCTGGCTCGCAGATTTACCGGTGCTGAAGTTCCACAACCATTGTGTGATTGTTCCGGATGAAATTGTACTCTGATCGCTGAAGTTCACACATAACCCGGGGCATCCCTGTGTTACATCTGCTGTGAATTTTACCTGTGGTACAGGATGCAGGTTCAGTGTTACGATAGCTGAATCGGGTGGTGTGCCGCAGTTGTCATTCACAACTACGGTGTAAGTTTGTTGCGTATTGGCTGTTACTGTAATGTTTTGTGTGTTTTGTACAGGGTTGGTTAACCAGGTATAACTGTAATTGCCATTACCTCCTGCAGCCTGGCTGTTCAGGTTGACATTGCCGCCCGGACATACAGGAGAAATGCTTGCTATGCTTGCATTTAATGGAGGGTTCAGATTTATCGTAACTTTTTGTGCTGTTGTAGTGCAGCCGTTAGCATCAGTAACATTAATTGTATATGTAGTTGGTTGAGTAAGCTGCACACTTATTGCGGCACCTGATTGCGAACCCGGCATCCAGCTTATGGTATAGCCGGGAGTGCCTCCCGATGGATTGGACGTTAGTGTTTTACTTTGGCCTATGCACAATGTCTCCGGTTGTATAGCAGGCAAACTTAGCGCGGCAGGTTGTGTAATGATAACAGTACTTGTAGTCAAACAATTATTGGCATCACTCACAGTTACTGTGTATGTGCCTTGTGCAAAGGTGTTTACAGTTGCTGTGGTGGCGCCATTGCTCCAGGTATAGTTAAAAGGAGCAACTCCCCCGGCAATGCTTGCTGTTGCTGAGCCATTATTGTCTCCGTAACATGTTACGTTCGAAAGAAGCGACGTGCTTGCGGTACCTCCGCCAATATTTGTGATGGTTACAGTCTCAATTTTAGAGCAGCCATTCGCATCATTCACCGTTACCGAATATGTTCCGGCCAGAAGTGCTAAGGAAGTTTCTCCGGCCGCTCCATTGCTCCAGTTGAACGTAAATGCACCCGTTCCGCCGCTGGCAGTTATACTTGCGCTGCCATTCGGGTTTCCGCATGTGGAGGCAGTGGGGGATGTAACTGCCGTAATAACCGATGGCTCTGTGATATTGATCGTAGTTGTACTTACGCATCCATTGGAATCGCTGATCGTTACAGTATATATTCCCTGTGCGAATGTATTAACAGTCGCTGTGGAGGCACCGTTGCTCCATGTATAGTTGAAGGGAGAAGTACCCCCCGTAATGTTCGCAACTGCCGAACCGTTACTTTCTCCGGCACAAGCCACATTGGAAAGCACAGATGTGCTGGCTGTTCCTCCCGGAATATTCAAAATGGAAACTGTTTCAACAATAGAGCAGCCATTAGCGTCATTTACCGTAACCGAATATATTCCGGCCAGTAGTCCTGTTGAGGTTGTGCCGGCAACAATATTACTCCAATTGAAAGTGAAATTTCCTGTCCCGCCGCTGGCGGTTACGCTTGCACTGCCATTTGGGTTCCCGCATTTGGCCGAAACTGAAGTGGTAAGTGCTGTGATGGCTGTTGGTTCAGTAATAGTGGCGACTGCGGTTGAAGTACAGTTTTTACTGTCGCTGATGGTTACAGTGTAACTTCCGCTGCAAAGATTGGCAGCAGTTTGATTTGTTGCGGAGCTCGTCCAGCTATATTGATACGGCGCTGTTCCCGAGTTGGCTTGCGCTGTAGCGGTAGCATTGCAGCTGCCGGAGCAGGAGGCAGATGTAACATTTTGAATAGAGGCAATTACTCCGTTATTGTTTAGTATAGTTACAGTTGTTGTTGAATTGCAATTGTTCTGGTCACTTACAGTTACTGTGTAAGTTCCCGGTGCAAGATTACCTGCTGTTGGGGAGGAACTTCCTGTGCTCCAGTTGTAAGTATACCCGCTAGTTCCGGCAGTTGCCCCGCTGGCCGTTACCGTTGCAGTTCCGTTACTTTGATTGCAATCGGCAGCTGTGTTTGTTGTGGAAAGTGTTAATGCAGCAGGCTCATTTACAACCACTGTACTATCTTTCTTGCATGCGTTTGCGTCGGTAATGGTAACAGAATAAGTTCCGGCGCACAATCCGTTTATGGTCTGACTTGTCCCGGATGTACTCCAGGCTATTGTGATCGGGTTTGTGCCACCGCCCGGAATAACTGTTGCAAGGCCATCGCAGCTGCTTTTGCATTTGGTAGCAGATCCGTTTGCAGTCAGGGAAAGTTTTGCCGGTTGGGTAATTACGGCAGTAGTTGTTGCAGTGCAGCCTCCCGCGTCTGTTATTGTAACTATATATGTTCCGGCACTTAAACCGGTTATGGTATTGTTTGTCGAACCTGTTACGGTATTTGTTCCATTACTCCAACTATAGCTATAGTTGGCCGAGGCTCCTGCAGCGGTAACTGTAACACTTCCGTTATTTCCGGCATAACAGCTTATATTAACAGGAGTGCCCATCGTTGCTGTGGGGCCGCTGTTATTATTTATTGTTAAGGTGCTTGAAGCGGTGCAGCCGCTTCCGTCGGTGATTGTAACAGTATAAGTGCCACCGGATAAATTTGTTTCAGTGACTCCCGTGCCTGTTGATGACCAGGAATACGAATACCCACTTCCTGATCCTCCTGTAACAGATGCAACATTGGCAGTGCCATTATTTGATCCGCAGCTTGCATTGGTGCCGGTGAGATTATACGTTATTGCGGTCAATTGGGGAACAGTTGAACTGCTGGTGGCGGCGCATCCTCCCGCATCTGTTATAGTTACAGTATAACTACCGCCGCCATTCAAACCGGTTACAGATGAGGTTGTTTGTGTTGTTCCGCTCCAACTGTATGTGTATGGACCGGTGCCGCTTGAAACATTGGCCACAATGCTGCCATTCGCCGAATTAAAACAGGAAGGGGTTGAAGTTAAATTGTAAGTAAGTGTTGTCCCTGCTGCAGGAACGGTAACGCTTTGAGTTGTTGTTAATTTGATCGGGGTGCAGGATTGAAGAAAGTTGTTTGTAACGGTTACGGTATAAGTGCCCGGTGTTAACCCTGTAATTGTTTGCGTGGTTTGTCCGGTGTTCCAGGCATATGTATAATTTGTGCCACTGCCGCCGGTTGCATTTGCTGTAGCTGTTCCCCCCGAGCTTCCCGGGCAGGTTCCGGTCGAAGAAACAGTGGCTTTCACAGTATCAATACAATTTTCAGTGATCGCAATAGCTGTTACATAACCAATTCCGGTAGCATAGACCAATTTGTCCGCGTTGTTCAGCTTTAAGTCAAATACGGTATCGGGCAATGTTATAGTAGATGTTAAACTAAGATTCGCGTCAAGAATTTTGATCGATTTATGCACACCTGCGTAAATATTGTCACAATCGCTGATGTCCAAACCTCCGTACCTGAATGCCACAGTGCCAATATTGGATTGAGTGATAAAAGCACCTGTTGTTTTATTCCATTTTTTTAATGTAAATCCATCATAGGTAGTTAAGAAGTTATTATTGGCGGCAATTCCATTCATGCCGTTGGCGATGCCCGATGAACCTGACACAGTAGGGCCAACATATGTAATACTGCCGACTTCGATGAATGCGTGATTGCCGTTTACTCCGAATATATTTGGGCTTAATGTTGCAGCAGGAACTTTGAAAAGATAGTTATCTGCAAACGTAGGATCTACTACACTGCGGGCCGACAACATATAGCAATTTGCCGAGTTGTCAATTGTGAGCAGGGCAATATCGTGCAATGGTCCTGTTGCCGACAAAACATTTACAGGGGTTAATTTGGCTAATGTTGAATCTAAAATACAAGCCTGGTATGCCTTTGCAGTGCCACCACCTGCAATGATCGCGCTTTTAGTGCATAAGTTATAAGCTGCCCTCCAATATTCCTGGATATCAGTGCTGCCTAATGAAGATGCGACAACAGTACCGTTGGGACTAAGTTTTAAGGCTTGCGCGCCATTTGTATTGAATCCTTCGAACAAATAACACATACTGCTGTTGAAGTCAACAAGAAAATCGCCGTAGTAATTAGTGGCACTAAATGTTGTTGCGGAGTATTTCCACAAAATTGTTCCTGCATTATTAATTTTTACACATTGATAAGGTGTGTACGATCCGTAAGCGTACACGTTGCCATATTTATCATAATCAACATCATAAGCTTTGTTCGTCGTGAATGCGGGGTTGGTAACCCATGGATCGATCAGGACTGTTTCGGAGGAATTGTAATCGCCGGAAAGTTTAAATGTTACTGTATTGTTATGCAGATCAAAAGATGAAGCAAGTGGTTTGTTGTTTACAGATGTGACAGGGGCGTGATCCGTAATTGGTCCGAAGTCTGATTTAATAATAATGTTCCCCATTTCATCCAGTGATACTTTTTTGGCGTTAGCGTATTTCATTTTCAGCTTTGAAACATCTGCTCCCGGGTGAAGGATTATGTTGTATTTGAATCCGGCCTTGTTTTCGGGGAAGAAATACTCAACATCAATTCCGGGGTATAAATTCTTATAAATAATTTTTTTAAATACCGGAGCGATAATTGTTTTTTTATGTGAAGGGTCGGATGGGTCGGAGTAGGTGCAGTAGTATGATAAAGGATCAAGCGCAACAACCTGTACATTTGGATTTGAATTTTGCCATTCCATCTGCACATTATGGTGAATGAGTTCAATTTCTTTTTCTTTTAATTCTTCCTCAATACTTTTTTCCGCTTCATGATCGTCTGCTTTATGTTTGTATTCATCATAACGATAGGATAACCCCTTTGCCGTAAAATAGATCTGAACTCCATCACGATTAATGGCGTATAGAGCTGGTTCATCCAAAAGCGTACTGCTCTTTGTAAACTGACCTTTGTTTTCAATGAATTCTTTGTTTTCGAATGGATTGGTTACCCAGGTTTTATTTACAGCAGATGTGGTTTGCGAAAAGGTAAAGGGGGAATAAATAAACAATATGCTAAAGATGCCTGATAAACCCAGAAAAGTAGCTTTGCGAATGATATTTTGGAGCTGCTTGATCTTGTAACTTAAAATGGCCATTAATTAATTGATTTTTATATAGTTATGAATTGTTTATTTTGCAAAATGACACCATCATTAAATATCATCATGTTATTGATAAAACAGCTTACTGTTGGCATCACTCTGATGAATATTTTTTGTATTTGTTTCATTTTAATATGTAAATCTGGTGCAAGAATTATAAAATGTCAAAATATATTTTTTTTAATATAACATAGCTAATTAAGAGCAATGTGGCATTGAAAGTTGTCTGTGAAAAATTCTATTAATTTGAATCAATTTATGAATCGCTATTATTTGAAAATCAACATGTTAAATTTAAACTTCGGAAGCTATCAGATATAAATAATTTGGCAACAACATCATTCATATAATACATATCATTTCTAACCCGAAAATATTTGATCCAATATCTGCTTAAATTCATGGCTAATAACACCTGATTAATGATCAAAAGAACAAACTAAATAACTGTTGCTTTAAAAAGTTCCGAAATTTAGAGACGTTATTTTGGCAAGACAAGGGTGCCAGCCCCCGGACTTATAATATTGCACTATGAATTACCCATGATCAGAGACCGCTTTTAAAATGAGTATTTAAAAATTATGCACTGCTATATATGTTGATATGGTCATCTTTCCAGGATGGTATCGTAATGATGTGTTCGTGTAAACTCCGGGCCCGGCATAAAAAATATTGAGTCTGTGAACCTTGCATTTCGTATATTCGTGCCATATTTCTGCATTTTAACGGAGAGAAAAATAAGATTCTTATTAAATGAAGGTAATTGATCATATAAAAAAGGCTAAGTCTACCCTCTTTTCAATCGAGATTTTGCCCCCTTTAAAGGGTAAAAGCATTCAGTCTATTTTCGATGGTATTGATCCTTTGCTGGAGTTTAAGCCCTCGTTCATTGATGTTACGTATCACCGTGAGGAGTATTTTTATAAAAAGCGTGAGGGCGGCTACCTGGAAAAGGTAAGTATTCGTAAGCGTCCCGGTACCGTTGGCATATGTGCAGCTATCATTAATAAATATAAAATTGATGTTGTGCCCCATATTATTTGCGGAGGTTTTACCCGCGAGGAAACTGAAAACGCGCTGATCGACCTTCACTTTTTGGGAATTGATAATGTACTTGCGTTGCGCGGCGATGCCATTAAATCAGAAGGTGCTTTTGTGCCTGAGCCTAACGGACACCATTATGCATACGACCTGGTGAAACAGATCGTTACCATGAACAAGGGACATTATCTTGAAGAAGATCTTGTAGATGTCGCGCCAACCGGGTTTTCCATTGGTGTAGCAGGCTATCCTGAAAAACATTTTGAAGCGCCTAATCTTATCGCTGATCTGAAAAACCTGAAGCGAAAAGTTGATGCCGGGGCGGAGTATGTTGTTACTCAAATGTTCTTCGACAACAAAAAATTTATTGAGTTTGTCAACAAATGCCGTGAGATGGATATTAATGTCCCCATTATTCCCGGTTTAAAAATATTGACCACAAAAAAACAAGCCACTATACTTCCTAAATTATTCAATATTGATATTCCCCAGGATTTCCTTGAAGAGATTGAGAACTGCAAGAGTGATGGCGAGGTGAAAGAGGTGGGTATCAGGTGGTGTATTGAGCAATCCAAAGAGCTTATAAAGTTTGGCGCTCCATGCCTGCATTTTTATACCATGGGCCAATCAGAGGCTACACGCAGGGTGGCGAGCAATGTTTTTTAGTTATAGTCTGATCTGCATTCAACATAGTCCTGGTATCGCCCATACTTTTTGACCCTGATTTTCGTTTAAAATCCTAATTTTAGATATGTAATTCCGGATTTTGAAAAACGCTTTATTCCTGTTAATGTTTTTGTATGGCTTGCAATCAAATGCACAGCAGGTCTATCTATTGGAAATAATATCTCCTGATAATCCCGGTCTGCTCAATAAGATCAGCTACAAGAAAAATTCTGCCACCAAAACTGAGCGTGAGAGACAATTACAAAATGTGCTATTTACACTTTACGACAATGCATACATCGCAGCTACATATGATAGTTTGAAATACGATTCATTGGATTTGAAGGCCTTTTTACATGTGGGGGAGCAGTACAAATGGGCACGAATTTCCAAGGGAAATGCCGATGAAGCCATGTTGAGTGAGGTGGGTTTCCGTGAGAAGATCTATTTCAAAAAGAAGTTAAACTATAAAGAGGTAAGGCGGTTGTTGGAAAAGATGGTTTCCTATTATGAGAATAATGGTTATCCGTTCGTATCAGCAGGATTGGATAGCATTGTGATCAATGGTAACAGCATAGCCGCTCAACTTAAAGTTGATAGGAATAAATTGGTGAAGATCGACAGTATACTTATCAGGGGAAATGCAAACGTGGCACCTGTATACCTGCAAAGTTATATTGGTGTAAAAACCGGAAGTCTTTACAACGAATCACGGATACGCAATATCAGTCCGCGGCTTAAAGAGTTGGCATTTGTCCGCGAGAAACAGCCTTCCCGTATCTTGTTTACAAATAAAGAAACAAAGCTGGTGCTTGAGCTCGAAAAGCGACGTGCAAGCCAGTTTGATGGGATCATCGGTTTTTTGCCCGATAATAATACCGGCAAACTTTTAATAACAGGCGATGTGCGTTTGAAACTTCAGAATGCTTTTGGACGGGGTGAACTTATTGATCTTAACTGGCGCAGCCTGAGAATGAATACACAGGATCTGAAATTAAAATTAACATACCCTTTTCTGTTTGCAACCCCATTTGGTATTGACTACGATCTTAAACTTTACAAGCTGGATACAACCTATATTGATGTGTACAACACAATAGGCCTGCAATACCTGATAAGCGGTGGAAATTATTTTAAAATTACTTATAGTAACAAAACATCACGTCTGCTTTCTACCAAAGGGCTTGAATTTGCAACAACCCTGCCTGTTTTCGCCGATATATCAGCCAACGCGTATGGGTTCGGGATCAAATTTGAAAAGCTCGATTATCGTTTTAATCCGCGTAAAGGATACAGTATGGTAATGAGTACGTCCGTTGGTTCCAAAACTATTTCTGAAAATCCAAGGCTCAACCCCGTTGTTTACGACAAACTTGAGTTAAAAACGTTGCAGTACGCGGGTGAGGCTAACGCCGCAGTATACATCCCAATAGCAGGCCGGAGTATAATTAAACTTGGAATGCAATCAGCCTACATTGCCGGGCCGGGTTTGTTCCAGAATGAGTTGTATCGTATAGGGGGGCTAAAAACATTACGTGGCTTTGATGAAGAGTCGATACGTGCATCGGCATATGTGATCGGAACTGTTGAGTACAGGTTTTTATTGGAACAAAATTCATACTTCCACTTGTTTTACGACGGATCGTATTATGAGAATAACACGTTAAGCACGGCCATATACGATACGCCTTATGGTTTTGGAACAGGTGTAAGTTTTGAGACAAAGGCCGGTATTTTTTCACTTGATTACGCATTAGGAAGTCAATCCGGTAATCCAATATATTTAAAATCCGGAAAAATTCACTTTGGGATAGTGAGTTATTTTTAGTGCAACTCAAATAATAATTTGTTTATTGTTACACGATGTTACATTCTTTTCATGGGCTTCATTCGTAATTGAAATTATGTCTTTTCAGTTTAAAGCTCTCAGTTTTTAAAAGCATTCTTTTTCTCTCCGGCTATCTGTCAAACTTTATGGTATTTAAGGAAGGAATTTTATTCTTTCTCTAACAATCTACGGACTTTCAGTTCATGTTGGCTTAGTTGAACAGTGTAATTTTCTCTTTTTAAAGAAGCTCACTTAGGCAAATTGTCTGAATATACTAGGTGTTTTACCTATTATTTGATTTTTAAAATAGGTATAAGTACTGATGTTTTTTAATATAGGGTAGTCTACTTTTATTAAATATTTTTTGATCTATGAAGCCTGATTTTGATTTTGCTGTTCACATCAATATATATTGGTCAATTGCTATAAAGGA
Source organism: Bacteroidia bacterium (assembly GCA_016787005.1). GTDB lineage: Bacteria > Bacteroidota > Bacteroidia > JABDFU01 > JABDFU01 > JABDFU01. Next base: position 14,353 of record JAEUTS010000035.1, on the reverse strand, counting down.
GACAATGAGCACAATATGTTTAAGGAAATGTTTGTGGAATTTTTTATAAACTAAATACATAATACAACTTGACAAATCACCGCTCCCCCAAAGGCATAAAAAATTTCTTTTCGAATGTTCGAATAGAATTGTTTTTTATTTATTTATTGGTTCTGGCACTCGGTTTGATTTTGCAATCATTTACATTAAGACGAAACAGTTTAAATCAGAATGATTCTGCTTCTGTAACAAAATCTCAGGATAACTTTAAACTGATTTCCTTTGAAATGAAAGTTTGTGAAGGGAAGTATTATTTCCAACTTCTGATAATTGAACGTACGAAAGATTGCCTTTATCTGTTAGAACGTTCACAGGACAATAAGCACTTCGAATTGTTGTTTTCAAAGCAGGGGTCAGTATCACCGATGAATGAGCCCTTGCTTCATTGTTTCGTTGATGAGAATCCGCTTTCGGGTGTGTCATATTATAGGTTGAGGCGATTTGACAAGAATGGATGTTGGGTAAGTGAAGTCCTGACCGGAAAAAATTTTTCAACGCACTCAGCTGCATTGCATAATGGGGCAACTGACTAATTCACGCTGTTAAATTATGAAAAGAAATGCGACATATCTTTTTTTGATAATGGTTGTGTCTTCTTGTGGCCCGGATAAAGAAAGAGACCGTGAATTGATTTATAAGGAGTCTTCTTCCATTTTAATAGCAGCAAGTCTTGATATAATGATGAAAGGGTACTCTCTAAATGTAGATAGTTTATTAGGTGAATATACACGGCTATCAGCAAGTAATCCTGAGTTTGGATTGGAATATGCAAATCGTTTACGTTGTTATAATGAATCATTGCATTATAACACCGGGAAACAGGTAATTTACACCGGTTCTTACTGAGTACTGCGATGCTATGTAATGAACACAGTAGTATTTTACGATACTTTCAACGGTTTAATATGGCTCACGAAATGAGCGTAGTAGTATTGACTATTTCTGACACTGTATCTTACTGAAGTTTCGGGGCGTTTTCAATTTCGATGGAAGCTTAATCTTTTACTGTTGAATAAAAATTGGAAAGCAAATAAAAGTTATTGCAAAATTATGAGACAACTATTTTTTATTCCATTTATCTCAGTTTTTTTATCGGGAGTTATTTCTGCTCAGTCATCATGGATAGGCGGTGTCAGTACCAGTTGGAATAATGCAGGTAATTGGACGGCAGGCGTTCCGACATCAGCTGTTGATGCCATAATAGGCGATGTAAATTTTACGGGTGGATTTCAACCAACTGTAAATGCGAATTCGGCCTGTAAATCATTAACAATCGGTAACGCGGCTAAAATATCCTCAATTACAATTGCAAGGAATTTGTCCGTTTCGGGCTCTGTGACAATTGGGAGTAATGGCACTGTGTTGGCAAATACCGCCAATCGTACTATTACACTTAGCGGAAATTGGTCAAACTCCGGAACCTATTCTGCAACTGTAGCCTCTGCACTTGTTGCTTTTTCGGGTACTACACCAACTCTGACCGGTACGACTACTTTTAGAAGAATGAGTATTAATGCCGGCTGTATTTTAACGTTGGCAAATAATATTATTGTTAACGATAATTTATCAGTAAGCGGAACTATAAACCCAACTGAATTTTATACTATTTCGGGTACCGGGGCTTTAACTGTAAATGCGGGCGGGAAAATTTTTGTAATGGCTGCTGATTATGCCTCAAATTATTCAATCACGGGAACTGTTACATTAAGCGGAACAAGTACTGTGCAATATGCGTCGGCAACGATAAATCAAAATGTTACCAACACACTTACTTATGGTTACCTGCGTATAAGCGGGGGTCTCACAAAATACCTGATTGGAAATCTTCCTGTCCTTAGTTCCGCTTCAGCAACTTCCGGGAGAATCTATGTTGATGCCGGCACTTTTGATTTGCAAAGCTATACAGCTAATAGAGGGACTACAGTGGCCGGAGGTTCGGTAATAGTGTCCAATGCAGCTAGTCTTAAAATTGGCGGAACAAATACATTTCCATCAAATTACAACACAAAAAATCTTTCTGCGGCAAGCAATGTAGAGTATTCCGGTACCAATCAAACAGTTTTAGCTGCTACTTATGGTAACTTAATATTAAGCAGTGGAAGCGGTGCTTCTGTAAAAACAATGCCGGCTACCGCTATGACTATCGCAGGCGGATTGACCGGGAGTATTGGTAACGGAACAAGTGTTTCATTCACGGCGGGAGCAAACATTACTGTTAACAGGGATGTATCATTAGATGCGGCAACAACCTTTGGTGCAGGCTCGTTTACACATACATTTAAAGGAAACTGGAGTAATGCGGGGCTTTTTAGCGGAAGCACGTCCTCAGTAATTTTCAGCGGAACAAGCGCTGTATTAAGCGGAACAGGAACTAATAATTTTAATAACCTTACTTTTTCGGGTTTAGGAGTTACTGCGACGGCTGCTACTTCAATAAATGTTTCAGGCAATCTGGCAACCACCGGATCAGGAACATTTGTACACACTTCCGGCGGTACACTTACTATGAGCGGATCTGCGAAAACAATTTCAGGGAACGGATTAACTTTAGGCAATTGTATTATAACCGGGACAATTACAACTGCGGCTAATGTTAAGATTTCAGGAGATTTTACCACAAACGGAGCTTTCGCAGCGAGTGCGGGAACGATTACCCTTATAGGAAGCTCCAAAATAATTGCTGGAAGCGGGACGATAACATTTTTTTCCGTAAGTGTGTCGGGAAGCATTTCTACTTCCGGTGATTTTACGATGTTGTCGAATATGTCGGTTGCCATTGCAGGTTCTTTTACCGCAACAGGCGGTACCGTAACATTTAACAACACTTCTGTACTTTCGGGAACGGCCAATTTGTATAATGTTACTATTAACAGCGCCAAAACATTGCGCCTTGGGGCAAGTTCTGTACTTGGCATTGCAAATATTTTTACCAAGTCAGGGACACTTAATGTAACTACCACGGTCCCGAATACGGTGCAATACAATGGTTCGGGCGCTCAAAATATTGTTGGTGGGACAGCAGCAGGTGACTATGATAATTTAATACTGTTGAATGCCGGAACAAAAACAGCGATTGCTAATGCTCGAATAAATAATGATTTTACAATTAGCACTGGTGTTACATTTAACGCTGCCACCTACACTTTTTCTTTGTATCGTCATTGGACTAATAATGGAATTTTTACCGCATCAACTTCCGATGTGCAACTCCGGGGGACAAATGCCGCCAATATTTCGGGAGTAACTAACTTTTACAACCTTACCGAAAACAAAAGTAATAGCTTAATATGGGTAACATTACTCGACAGCATTGTAGTTGCAAATAATCTTACAACTACCTCAGGAAACTTGACAACAGGGGTACACTCTGTTACGGTTAATGGAAACCGTCTTGGAACAGGCACGGGTGTGATTTTGGGAACGATCAGGCAGACTCATGCGTTTACAAATGGTACTACTTACTACTTTGAAGGTCCTCATAACAGGCTTGTTTTTACATCACCCTCCGGGCTAACCTCTGTTACCGTAAAAGTAACTTTAGGGGAAATTTCTGATTTTGACCCAACGTATGAATCTATTTTGCGGGAGTATGAAATTACGGTACCTACCGGAACATATACCAACGCTGCATTGCGACTGCATTACCAGGACAACGAGCTAAACGCATTTGATGAGCCTAATTTGTCTGAATACAAATATAATTCGGGTATAACGTGGGATAGCATTGGTAATACAAGCAGGGATGTTACATTGAATTATGTTGAAAAAGCCGGAATCACGATGGTTTCGGGCAGATGGACTTTGTCGGGTACAAGAAATGTGGTACGCTGGGATGGCTCAGCAAGTTCGGCTTGGGCTGATTTGAATAACTGGACAACCATTTCGGGGTCAAACATGAGTAATAGGGTACCAACATTAACAGATGCCGCCGAAATCGGACAGGGAACATTTACTAATAATCCAACAATTACTTCCGCTCAAACGGTAAATGTTTTACGCTATGGTAGTGTACAGGCAAGCACGTTAACAATAAGTTCAGGTTCTTTAACTACTGTTGGAAGTATACGCGGCGAGTGGTCTGGATCAGCATCACACACTTTAGATGTTTCTTCAGGAGCACTTACAGTCGGTACAAATTTCGAACTGAGTGATGGAACATCAGGCCATGAAATTTTACTAAGAATTGGTAGTGGTTCGGCTGCTATTAGTTATGATCTTACGCAAAGAGCAAGTGGAGGAATTGATTTTACCGGGAACGGAATTTTAACGATTGGGGGATTGTTTAATTATTCAGCCGGAAATTTTACGGCAGGCTCGGGAACTGTTGTTTATACAGGCGGGGAAAACCAGGTAGTTGCACCTGTTATCTATAATAATCTCTCTTTTACTAAATCGACGGAAAGGGCTATAATTAGTTCACCTACGATTGTTAATGGAAGTCTTACTACTTCAGTAGGAGGTGAGTTGGCGGTATCAGATACTCTTACAGTAACCGGAAATATTACTATTGGAGCAGGTAATACATTTTTGGAAATGGGATCTCGGATTAATGTTGGCGGTAATTGGACAACGAATGGTACGTTTACCGTTAGCAATGGAAGTGTGAATTTTAATGGTAGTAGTGATCAAAGTGTAAACACAAATATTTTTAACACGCTTTATGTAAATAAATCAGGAGGGACTTTATCATTAACCGGCGACCTTACCCTAAACAACAATTTAACAATAACATCAGGAACCTTAGATTTGTCTATATATACAGCAGATCGAAGCAATCCCGGCGGTATTTTTACGATGGATGCCGGTTCAGCGCTTAAATTAGCCGGCACGAGCAATTTTCCGGCCAACTTTATTACAAATACGTTAGATGCAGCGAGTACGGTGGAGTATAATGGTACTATTGCTCAAAATGTGGCCGATCTTGATTATGGAAATCTTACGTTCAGCAATGGAGGTGCTGTTCCGAAAACCTTAGTCGGAAATATGCAGATAAATGGCAATTTGTTGATTAATTCAGGTGCTACAATAGATGCCTCATCATATAACCACGTGCTTTACGGAAACTTTACCAATAATGGAACTTATACAGCTTCAACAAGTACACTTATTTTAAATGGCGTTTCTAAAACATTTACCGGCAACACAATAGTAAATAACTTAACTTCCATCACTGGGTCATATACTTTTACAAGTTCTACTTTAGGCATAACCGGCGATTTGTTTTGCGATACGGGAGGTGCTTTAAATTTCGGTAATACTGCAATTACGCACGATGGGGATTTTACCAACAAGGGTTCCTTGTCAAGTACAGGAATACTCACGTTTACCGGTACAAGGGTTCAGACATTTCAACTCATAAACGCAGTAAGTTCAGCTTCAACAGGTGTTGTAAATTTTAATGGAACAGTGGCGCCAGTAACTAATTCATCAAACAGCACTGTTTCATTCGCTACAATAAACATAAATAATTCTGATCCTGCAGGTATTTCCATGTCATCGCCATGGACTGTAGCAGTTGCTTGTAATATTGCTTCGGGTTCGACGGTAAACTTTGGCTCATTAACACATACTTTTTTAGGCAATTTTACAAATAATGGAACTGTGACCAGTAGCGGAGAGTTGCGATTTACACCTGTTTTTTCCGGATCAACTGTAACGCTTGATGCAACAGGTGGTAGTTTTACAAGTACCGGGAAAGTTGTATTTGGCGGAACTTATGCCCTTGCAATAGCAGACAACACCCCAGCATTTAATAATGTAGATATCACGAATACAAATTCCGCTACAGTTACAGCTCCTAATAATTGGACCATAGGACAGGATATGCTTATTCAATCAGGGGCTACATTTAACGGAGGCATTGCTACAAGTCACACAATTTCGGGTAATCTGACTAACAACGGAACGCTGATCGGGAATACCTCTACTATTACATTTACGGGATCACCCGCATATATAGATGGCGTTGGGTCCGCCACCTATAACAACCTTACAATCGCAACAGGGGCAGATTTGACACTAAATAAATCCATTTCCATTTCAGGGAACCTTGTAGTTGATGGTAATTTTATTACGACCGGGCGTGTTGTAACTTTTACGGGCACTAATCCATCTACTATAAGCGGGGCAGCCGGTTTGGTGACATTCGATGATCTGGATCAAAATAAAACAAATTCCACAACAACCCTGTTGGTGCCCGTTATCGCTGCCAATGAACTTACTTTATTAGGTGGCATTATTAATACTACAGCTACTAATATTCTTACTCTGAATGATAATGCTATTTCTACATCCGGGTCGGCTACCAGTTTTGTTAATGGCCCAATGATAAAAATCGGAGACGATCCTTTTATATTTCCGGTTGGGAAAGCAGGAACGCCAAATATATGGGCAAGAATAGAAATGGTAAACGATGCAAACTTTTTGAATTATGATCCTGCAACCAGTTTTAAATGTGAGTATTTTAATACTACACCTATTCACAATAACGATCCGTTATATAAAACAGCTGGAGTCGATCACGCCAGTGGAGTTGAATATTGGAATTTGGAAAGAATTTCTGATCCAGGAAATGACGCACAATGTAATGTATCTTTGTATTGGGAAGATGCGACCCGAAGTGGTATCATAAGCAATGCGGATTTGCGAGTCGTTCACTTCGCCGCTTCTACATCCAATAAATGGGAAAATCAGGGTGGGACAGGTGTTGGCGGGACAACCGGATACATTACTTCTACTATTCCGTTGACAAATTTCAGTCCGACAACATTTGGTTCAGGCGGAGGTACAAACCCGTTGCCAGTTGAATTGTTAAGTTTTACTGCTATTCCTAATTCCTCTAATCAGGTTGAGTTAAAATGGATAACAGCCTCTGAAACAAACAACGATTATTTCACGGTTGAACGATCTGCTGATGGAATTAATTTTTCGCTGCTATTCACGATAAAAGGTGCGGGAAGCAGTGGTAAAGAATTAAGTTATAGTGGGATAGATGAATTGCCGTTAATCGGAAGCTCCTACTACAGGCTTAAGCAAACTGACTTTGATGGTAAATTCACTTACCCGAAAATTGTAAATGTTAATTTCCAAGGAGTTCGGCCTGAATTTATGTTTAGTATATTTCCTCAGCCGGTAAAAGCAGGAAGTGAACTGGTGCTGTACTTTACAAATACGGACAACGAGCCTTTACTTGTTACAGTGTATGATATCGCAGGCAAAGAATATTTTTCGGGACTATACAACCCGAATCACAGCAACAATTATGTTATTTCCTCAGATGTAACAAAAGCACTTACTCCCGGAACCTATTTCATATCGGCATATTCAGAAAACAACCGTTTTAAGCAAAAAATGATTATAGAGTAGTTTGTTTCTTGTTTTATTGTTGTATTCCAAACGCTCTTTTTCTAATATTTGATTCGGTTTAATTTCCCGAAATCACTGGTCCTTATAATCACATCTGTTTTTAATATATATTTGTTCAAATTAAATATTAAAAACATGAGTTTCATCAAAGAATTTAAAGAATTTACCATGCGTGGCAACGTAGTTGACCTTGCAGTGGGTGTTGTTATAGGCGGTGCCTTTGGCGCTATTATTACTTCATTAGTTGGCGATGTAATTATGCCGGTAATAGGAATGCTCACAGGTGGTATTGATTTCACAGGTTTAAGTGTTAAGATCGGCAATGCAACAATAGCGTACGGAAAATTCATCCAGGCTATTTTTGTATTTACGATCGTTGCTTTTTGTCTGTTCCTTGTGATCAAGGCTATGAATGCAGCTAAAAAGAAAGAGGCTGAGGCGCCTGCCGCTCCTCCGGCTCCCACAAAGGAAGAACAGCTGCTTACAGAGATACGTGACCTTCTTAAAAAATGACATAACCATAATTGAAAAATGAGAAAAGCTAATCTGCTGATTATTCTAATGCTTGTTGTTAAAATTGCAGGCGCGCAGGATGCTGCTAAAGTTGATACCTCCTGGAAAAAGGGAGGTTTTGTTTCAATCAGTTTTAACCAGGTGTCGCTTACCAACTGGGCCGCCGGTGGTGAAAATGCTTTGTCAGGTACATTTATCGGCAGCTTTTTCGCCAACTACAAAAAGGAAAAGACCACATGGGATAATTCGTTTGATATCGGATACGGACTCCTGAAATCGGGCACTGCTGATCTGCGAAAGAATGAAGATAAAATGGAACTGAATTCAAAATTCGGCCACCTGGCAAAGGGTAAGTTTTATTACAGCGCACTCGTTAATTTAAAGTCGCAAATGGCACCGGGCTATAATTACCCGAATGACAGTGTCATAATATCGAATTTCGCCGCTCCTGCATATGCAGTTATTGCATTGGGTATGGATTACAAACCTGCTGATTATTTTTCATTATTTATATCGCCTGCAACGGGTCGTTTAGTTATTGTTTCAGACCAGAAACTTGCAGATGCCGGCCAGTTTGGTGTTGATGCGGCAACCTATGATGTGAATGGAACTAAATTAACCAGTGGTAAAATGCTGCGCACGGAGTTCGGGGCCTATCTGCGGGCCCGTTTTCAAAAGGATATTTTTAAGAATATGAACCTCTTATCCACATTGAACCTTTTCAATAACTATACTGATAAAATTGCAAGTCGCCGTGGCAATATAAATGTTGATTGGCAAACGATGATCAATATTAAGGCCGGAAAGCTTATCACATTTAGTGTGTTTACACATTTACTTTATGACAACAATATTGATATTCCTACCTACGGTGATATAACGGTTGGGAATACTGTTTATAAGAATGTAGTTGTGGCAAAGGGCCCTAAAACCCAGTTTAAGGAAGTATTAGGTATCGGGTTCTCCTATAAGTTCTGAGAAAATAGCCGGATCTTTTAAACAGCCCTGCAAACAATCGTTTCAGGGCTGTTGTATTTTGTTTGGCAGCAAAATATAATAATGGTAAATTTACCTAAAATCGTATTAAATGTTGAATGTGCTTTTCCTTTTAATTGGTGTTGCTTTGGGAGCTTTAATGGCCTGGTTATATTTTAAAAACCAGGTTGCCTCAGGTATTAACGAAAGTGAGAAAAATGAGCTTGACCGCACCATCAATGAATTGCAGAATTTATTGACGACTGCGGAAAGGGATAAAGCGGTATTGCAGGAAAAAATAAGCAATAGTGTTCAGGAAGTTGGTAAGCTTTCGCAACAATATGAAACAGAGCGCAAAGAGTTAACCGTGGCCAATAGTCGATTGGCAAAGGCGGAGGAGGCTTTCAAAAACATGAATGACAAACTGGCCGCACAAAAGGCAGAGTTTGAGGAAATGCAAAAACGTTTTACCACTGAATTCGAGAATATAGCCAATAAGATACTTGACGAGAAATCGAAAAAATTCACTGAGCAGAACAAAACAAATATTGACGGCATTTTAAGCCCCCTCAAAGAAAAGATCGAAAAATTTGAGAAGACGGTCGGTGAAAATTACGATAAGGAGCTGCGTGACAGGATAAGTCTGAAGGAGGAGGTGAAGAAGCTGTTTGAACTCAATAACAGGATCAGCGAAGAAGCGAATAACCTGACCAAGGCCTTGAAAGGCGATAATAAAAAGCAGGGAAACTGGGGTGAGGTAATACTTGAAAAAATACTGGAGCGTTCAGGACTTGTAAAAGATCGGGAATATAAAACGCAGATCACTACCATGAATGTTGAAGGGGAGACCATTAAGCCTGATGTTGTTATTTACCTGCCCGATGAAAAGCATATTGTTGTTGATTCCAAGGTGTCACTATTGGCTTACGATGCGTATGTCAATGCTGATGAGGATGAAGGCCGCGAGCGGTATATAAAAGAACACCTCTCATCTGTTAAGAGCCATATTAAACTCTTAAGTGAAAAAAATTACCAGACCTCGTCTGAATTTAACAGTCCTGATTTTGTTTTGCTCTTCATTCCTATTGAATCTTCTTTCAGTGTTGCGATCCAGGCCGACCAGGACCTTTTTAATTATGCCTGGGATCGTAAAATAGTCGTAGTGAGTCCATCAACTTTATTGGCTACTTTGCGCACTATTGCTTCTATCTGGAAGCAAGAGCGGCAGAACCGCAACGCGCTTGAGATAGCTCGTATAGGGGGTAGTTTATATGATGAGTTGTATCGTTTTATTGATGATATGAAGGATATTGAAAAGCATTTGCATCTTTCGCATGAAGCATACGACAGCGCGTTCAAGCGTTTGTCGCAGGGCAAAGGTAATCTGATAACTACCGCTGAAAAAATAAAGACGCTTGGTGCAAAGGCAACAAAAAGTATTAACAGGGACCTGATTGATGATGCCGGAAATGCGGCCAATACACTGGAGGAAAACAAACCATGAGGCAGATAATTTATCTTTTACTTCTTTCAATTCTGATTTCTGCCTGCGGCTCCTCGCGTGTTGCCTATAACCAGGATATGTCGTACATGTATAGGCGTGAAGCTACTGTTTTGCATCCCGATTACCAGGTTTATCATACTTCAGATGTTACAACGGATGTTTTTTTCTCTATTGCATCGAAGGAGTTGTTGTATGCTAAACAGCCCAATGAAAGCGATTATACATCTCGTTTGATCATTTCGTACATGTTAACACAATCGTATGAGTCAAAAGTGGTCATCGATAGCGGATCAGTTCGCCTGACCGATATCAGTAACGATAATGTTCAGAAACGGATCAATGGAAAATTTACTGTTAAGACCGGCGCTTCTGCCGTTTCTTTACTTAAAATTTCATTGTATGATCAGAACCGCAATCAATGGTCTGAAACTTATATTGATATTTATAAGGCGAACCCCGGAAGCTCTCAGAATTTTCTCGTAAAAAACAGAGATAACCACAGTATTTTATTCAGGAATTATATTTTACCGGGCGAAGATGTTGTTATCACTTACAAACGTTCGGCTCAAAGTAAATTATTTGTAAAGTATTTTAAGCGTGAATTCCCGGTCGCTGCGCCTCCTTTTTCAATTATAGATCCAAGGCCTTTCAGTTATAAGGCGGACAGCACTTTTACATTGTCCATGAGTGATACAGGTACTGTTGTCGTTCACCTGGACCACCAGGGCATTTATAACTTTGTAATTGATACAAACCAGCGTGATGGATTAACGCTTTACAGGTTTTATGATGGCTTCCCGGATATTGTAAAAGTGGATCAGATGATCGCCCCCCTTCGATTCATCACGTCGAAAGATGAATATGATAATATGAACAATAACAAAAGTAAGAAAGCGGCGGTTGATGCATTCTGGATAAACTGCGCCGGAAGCCAGGATAGGGCAAAGGAAGTGATCAGGAAATATTATAACCGTGTTAAGGATGCCAATGTGTATTTTACATCTTACCTGGAAGGCTGGAAGACCGATCGTGGTATGGTCTATCTTATTTTTGGGCCGCCTAACCTTGTTTACAAGGCTACTGATTCCGAAACATGGGTATATGGTGAAGACAATAACCTCAATTCACTGAATTTTAATTTTAATAAAGTCACAAACCCTATCGCTGATAATGATTACATACTTCAGCGTTCAACCATTTACAAATCCAATTGGTATCGTTCTGTCGATATTTGGCGGCAGGGACGTATTTACCTTCAAAATTGACCCGGATGTTCCATAAACCTCGTGAAGATGATAAAATGTTGCTGTTCGGCACACGTGCTGTTATTGAAGCGATAAAGTCAGACAAGGAAATTGACAAACTCTTTTTACAAACAGGAGTGAACAATGAGTTGTTTCGGGAGCTGATGCCTTTGGTGAAAGAACGCAATATTCCATTCCAATATGTGCCCATTGAAAAGTTAAACCGACTCACTGGTAAGAACCACCAGGGTGTTGTGGGTTATTTGTCGGCAGTAACTTATCAGAAAATTGAGGATGTATTACCTGTACTGTTTGAGCAGGGCAAAGTTCCGTTGTTATTGGTGCTTGATCGCGTTACCGATGTACGTAACTTTGGCGCCATTAGCCGCAGCGCGGAATGTGCGGGGGTAAACGCTATAATTATTCCTTCACGGGGTTCAGCGCAGGTTAATGCCGATGCCATAAAAACTTCAGCCGGCGCTCTGCACAAAATACCTGTATGCCGCGAAGATAACCTGAAAGCATCCATTGAGTACCTGAAAGAAAGTGGTTTAAAAATTGTGGCCTGTACCGAAAAGGCGGAACATTATTATTTCGACACAGACCTTTCTGTGCCCACTGCGATCATTATGGGATCGGAAGAGGATGGTATCTCAGGCGAATACCTGAAGAGAGCGGATGAGTTGATCAAGATACCTATGCAAGGCCAGATCGAATCATTGAATGTGTCGGTTGCCACCGGGATAGTTTTATTCGAAGTGATCCGTCAACGGATGAAGACCCACTAAATCCCAATGTCATTAAGTTAAGCCCGAAGGGCTTGAATTCTAATAACCTCCGGTGAAACCGGAGGAAAAACGTCAAAAACAACTTCCCAACCCGCCTGAGGCGGGTTGGCACTCCTTTCGCTTTAATAACCCCCGATTATATCGGGGGTTATTAAAATTCAAGCCCTTCGGGCTTGTCATTAGGCCACATTACTCTTAACTTAACGACATTGCCCTGAATCCCAAATGGTGGCCTTGAAATTATTCTGACAGAGTCCCTCATTTGGGGGATTAGGGGCAATATCCTCAACTTCCTGTTAATAACAATTACCAGTTCATTTTCATTGAGCATCTTATGTCGTTAATTTTGAGAAATTATCAAAAAAACATATCATGAACAGGAAATTTATAATTACTCTTTTGTCATTAATAACCTTAACGGTTGTTGCGCAGGAAAGAAAAGATAAGGCAACGTTTAAGCCATACGTAAATGCCTTTTATGAACAGATAAAAAAGGCTAACGAAACTTTTTACAGCGAAAAGAAGGAACCATCAAAAAGGTTTCTGATGGACTATTCAACTATTGACGTACCTAAAAGCGCTACAGAATTTAAAACAGTATGGGCCCACAAGCCGGTATCGCAGGGTGAAACAAATACCTGTTGGAGTTATTCAACTATATCATTTTATGAAGCGGAAATTACACGTCTGACCAAACAAACCATCCGGCTTTCGGAGGCATTTATTGTTTACTGGCAATATGTCGAAAAGGCCCGTGAGTTTGTGAGAACACGCGGCAAATCATTGTTTGATGAAGGCTCAGAGAGTAATGCAGTTACATTTATGATGCGTAAATACGGAGCGGTTCCCGGTTATGCCTACACCGGAGTTAAGCCGGGTCAGCAATATCCCGATCACAGCAAAATGATAGCCGAACTGAAAGCGTATATGCAATCGGTAAAGACTGCAAATGCCTGGGGCGAAGAGCAGGTTGTGGGAACTGTTAAAGGGATCATGAATTTTTATTTAGGTGAACCACCGGCTGAAGTGACCGTTGACGATAAAAAATTTACACCAAAGGAATACCTGGCTGCCATTTGTAAATTAAACCCCGATGATTATGTGGATTTTATGTCGCTTATGGAAGCTCCTTACTGGACACAGGCCGAATACAAAGTGCCTGATAACTGGAATCACTCTAACGACTATTACAACGTGCCTCTCGATGATTTTATGGCGATTGTAAAATCAGCTATCAAAAAGGATTACTCTATGTCAATTGGCGGTGATGTTTCCGAAAGCGGCATAAGTTCATACACCGGAGTGATGATGGTTCCTACGTATGATATTCCATCGCAGTACATTGATGAGAACGCGCGTGAACTTCGCTTCCTCAATGGCGCCACCACCGACGATCATGGTATGCACCTCGTTGGCTATCTCGAAAAGCCAAATGGCACCTGGTTCCTGATAAAAGATTCCGGCAGCGGCGGACATAACAACGTGAACAGCCCCGGCTATTATTACATGCACGAGGATTTTGTGAAATTAAAGATGATGAACATTACTGTTCATAAGGACGCGGTGAAAGAGTATATAGAGAAGTTTCCGGACAGAAGGATGATTAAGTATACGAAGTAGTTCTTTGTGTTGGTATTATACTTATTCTAAATTTCCGAAGAATATGCTATTGTCTGTCCATTGTGTAATTCAGCTCAGTTACCCCGCAAGTAAATTGTCGGGTTGTCAACAGGTTTAGTTTTATTTTTTCTTTGATGTCTGCAAACAATGGGATGCCTCGTCCAAGAATAATTGGATTAACAAATAGCCAGTAGCCGTCAATTAAGTTCAGTTGAATCAGTGAATGTGTTGCTGTCGGGCTCCCAAAAAGCAAGATGTCTTTACTCCCGCCACTGCGGGATTGTTTTATTTCATTTATTCTGTCC
>JAEUTS010000065.1 GCA_016787005.1 Bacteroidia bacterium | reverse complement strand
AACATTGTTTTTAACTCCAACTATTTTTGCCAGAATGCTAAGCGCAATTTCATCGGGACCTTCAGCTCCGATATCAATTCCCATAGGCATATCGACTTCTTCTACTTTGTCTTCGGGGATATTTAGTCCCTGTATAAACATCTTTTTTGTCATTTCAACTTTTCGCCGGCTTCCAATCATGCCTAAATACGCAAATACTTTTTTCAGGCAAAAGGCCAGAATCTCCCTGTCCATTGGGTGGCTGTGAGTCATTATGCAGATAAAGGTATTTTCGTCAAATGGAAGCAATTTCAGTGCGCTTTGGTAAGAAATATTCAGTTTGTTGACATCCTCAATTGCACATTGATTAATGTATTCATTACGCTCGTCAATCAAAACAATTTCGAAATTGAGATTGCTGGCATATTTGGTAAGAGCCTGGCCGGTATGTCCCGCACCAAATATATACAACTTGCTCTTTTTCATAATTGGTTCAATGTAAATGTCCATCGTTCCTCCACAACACATATTATGCTGATGCAATAAATCATGTCGATAAAGCTTTGGTTTCCTTGTACTTATTGTCGATAATGCATTTCCTATAACACTTCGTTCCAGTTCACCTCCACCTATAGTTCCATAAATTGCTCCGTCAGAATAAACCAACATCTTTGAGCCAATCTTTCTGGGCGAACTTCCATGTGTATTCACAATGGTACAAAGCGCAACTCCAAAGCCCATTCGCTCTGCTTCAGTTATCCTTTTATATATGTCCTTCACGAATTTTTTCCCTTTGTTCAGTAATCCTATGATAATCGTCCGGTGTATTTATATTGGTCAATATATATTCATCATCCACATCAACCTTTCGCCTTGGGAATATCGATAAAACACTTCGGAGATTTAAATTTGGGTCTGGCATTATTGAATTTGTGTGCTGTATAATATTTTTTGAAATTACGATAGGATGACCGGTTTTACCCCTGTAAGAAGGCACGGTATATCCATATGAATTTCTGTTCTCAAGCAGATTTACAATGGTGTTCGAATTCACAAAGGGATTATCAATATTCTGAATGAAGCAGCATTCCATTTCCAGCATCCTTTTTATTCCGAGCTTAAACGAATGAAATCTTCCTCTTTCAGGATTAGGATTCCTGACTATTACTGCGGTTGACGGAACCTGATCAATATATTTTATCCATTCGCCTCCGCAGATATTTTCATTAAGCACAACGCAGATATTTTTTATGCCCACATTGTAATATCCGTCAACAATCCGTTTTAAAAATGTTTCACCGCAATGCAAGAGATAAGCCTTCGGAAAATTCATCCGCTCTGATTCCCCGCCGGCAAGAATGAGAGCTCCCGTCTTGTTTTTCATACTCTGTCTATTTGTATACGAAAGTATTTCAATTAGCAATTTAATATTATGATTCAGATCATAGTATTTTCATGCTTATTGAAGTTATTTTGTTCAAAATAAATGTGGAATGAAATCTCTTGATACCATACTGAAAGAATGTGAAGACCTTGCTTTCGATTTAAAATTTACGCGTGCAAAAAAATGGAAAGCAGAACATATAAATCGAATTCTTGTAGGATACCTACCGATTTATATTCCACGTGAAGTCATTCATGCCGCAGGTGGTCTTCCGGTTGGTATTTTGGGAGCGGGTGACAGAAAACAAATAATCAAAGGCGATGCCTATTACCAATCCTATATCTGCCATCTTCCCAGGGGTATTATTGAAATGGCACTCGATACTAATTTAAACGACTTTGACGGGTTCATGTTTCCGGCCATTTGTGATTGTGTAAGAAACCTTTCCGGAATGTTTAAGCTTTCTAACAAGGGGAAGTTTCAACGATACTTTGACTACCCCCAAAACTTCGATCCATTAGTTGGTGGCACTTTTTATATTCAGGAAATGGAGAAGGTAATTGATGACATGTATAATATAAACAACGTTAAGGTCACCGAAGAAAATATAAATAAAGCAATCTTAGTATACAATAGAAACCGAAAGTTGATCGAAGAAATATACGATATCCGGCAACAGTATCCCTGGAGGTTATCGGCAGTCGAAACATATTATATTCTAAGAGCCGGCATTACAATACCCGTTGAGGAGCATAACAAATTATTGGAACAAGTAGTTGAACATATTGATAAAGAGCGGGGTGAGCCAATGGACAATATTCGTGTTGTAATTTCGGGTTCGTTTTGTGAACAACCTCCTATCGGCCTGATAAAATCAATAGAATTGGCTGGATGCTATATTGTAGATGATGACTTTATGCTTGGATCACGATGGATACAGGGAGAAATTGATGCAACAACGGATAATCCTCTGAAAGCACTCGCAAATGCATATATAAACCAAAGTACATTTTCATCCGCTTATTATGATGTGGGAAATCCAAAAGGAAAACGACTGGTTGAATTGGCAAAAATGAGAAATGCAGATGGAATAATTTTCTCTGCTGCCAGCTTCTGTGATCCGGCACTGCTCGACAGACCGCAGATGCAGAAGGAATGTGATGAAGCAGGAATTCCTCATATCAATTTCCAGTTTCATGAAAACACAGGACAGTTTAAGGTTATTAAAGAGCAGGCAGGTACATTCTCCGATTCGATTAAACTATGGGCCTGAAGCAAGTTAATGATAGCGGCAATTCTATACTGCTTTTAGTAAAGAGATTCCCTATTGAAATGAAAATAGCTCTGACATTGGAATGTCTTACAGTCGTTTGACCAAAGGAGTGCTATTAAAAAGGCAGGGGTGATTAATATTTTTGGTAGTTATTCATATTTTAAAAAAGCAGATAATGGCAAATCCAAAAGAAGCTATCAAGGAGAAAAGCATGAACCTTCAGAAGGAAATGCTTGCAAAACAATTTCACGATTTAAGTATGGCAAAAGAGCTTGGAAAAAAAGTTGTATACACTTTTGTTCCCGGAAACCTTACTGAGTTGATTCTTTCTTTTGATATGCTTCCTGTGTATCCTGAAATTAATGCTCTTCAATCCGGAATGAGAAAAAAATCGGGATCCTTTATAAAAGATGCAGAAAAAATCGGTTTTTCTGAAGACGTATGTACTTACGTAAAATGCGATATTGGAATGATGTTGAATGGAAACATCGGACCTACAGGAGAAAAACTACCCAGTCCTGATTTACTACTTCTTAGTTACACCGGCTGCTTTACATTTTTAAAATGGTTCGAGAATCTGGAAAGACTTTATCCCGGAGTGCCGGTTGCCATGCTTCACACACCTTATCAGGAAGATGGAAAGATTACAAAAGATCAGATTGAGTATATGGTAAAACAACTGAAGGAAGATGTAATTCCTAAAATGGAAAGAGTTTCAGGAAAAAAGTATGACTCTTCAAGATTATCGAAGATGATGGAAAACTCAGTTAAAGCGGAGGATCTTCTTGTAAAAATTCTGGAAAGTGCTAAAAATGTTCCTTCACCGATTGATGCATATTTTGCCGGTGTGTATTATATAGGCCCAATATTCACAGCCTTTCGGGGAACTGAAGAATCTGTAAATTATTACACGGAATTATGGAATGAAGTTCAGGAGCGCATGAAGCTTGGCCTGGGGCCGGTTACACCGGAAGGAGAAATGAAAGAACAAAAGTTTCGTTTAGTCGTTGAAGGCCCTCCGAACTGGACAAACTTCAGGGAATTCTGGAAAATATTTTACGACATGGGGGCGGTAATTGTGGCCTCCTCATATACAAAAGTAGGGGGTGTCTATGACTTAGGATTCCGACATGATCCTAAAGAACCACTGGAAAGCTTGTCCAGGTATTGCATGGGATGCTATACCAATATGAATTTACCCCAACGCGTTGGAATGCTTGAAAAATATGTAAAAGAATACAAGGCTGATGGATTCCTTATTAATTCCATTAAAAGCTGTAATTCCTTTTCGGCCGGACAACTTATGATTATGCGTGAAATTGAACAACGAACAGGTGTTCCCGTTGGTTTTATCGAAAGTGATTTGGTGGATCCACGGTACTTCTCGTACGCGAATATTAAAAACAGATTGGAATCCTATTTCCAAATGCTTGAGCAACGAAAAATAATTTTAAAGCAGGAAGGCGTTATAGCCTGATTAATAAATGAAAACAGGATACGAAAATGAATAAATACTATCTCGGGGTTGATCTTGGATCCACCACTTCAAAAGCCGTTATTATCAATGAAAAGGATGAAATTATCGGCCGTGGAATTACTAATACCCGTGCAAATTACGCAGTGGCTGCGGACATTGCCCGGGATGAAGCTATTTATAACGCCCGATTCTCCATACTTCAAAAGAAGCTGGAAGAGGAAATAAAAGTAAAACCTGAGTACAGAAAATACATTACTGATCTCGAAAGTGTATTTCAATACGAACAATTCAAAGTTCGCCTTGATAGATTAGGTCTGGAGTTGTTGAAAACGTGCAATACATTTTTTAAAGATGAGAAACAGAAAGAAGAAATAATCGGCCACCTGAGAAACATCCGAAAGGCATTCAAGCCGGTAATTAAACGTGACTACCTCTATAATAACCTGGGTTCTAAAAATCAATTTTTCAGGGATATTGTTTCTGAGAAATATAATGAAGAAGTGAATAAACTTGACATGTCTCTGTTTGAGCCACTCATGACTGTATGGGACAAAAGCATTAGTCCCGCCGAAAACGAGCGCATTCAATTCAACTTTCAGGAACTTATTCACAAAGCAATGGAAGAGCTAAAGGACAAGTATAAAAACCTCCCCGACACTATTGCCGATAACACAAGTGTTAATTTTGACGCGGAGATGAATTTACTTAAGGGGAACTTTACTCATGTTTCCGAAACGCTTCGCGAGCATATTGACGAAATTGCAGAGATCGAATTTAACATCACCAACATGACCGGAACAGGTTATGGCCGGGCGCTTCTCCCATTTCCACAGGATTGCATTCGATCCGAAATATTGTGCCACGCTTTTGGTGCACACGCCGTTTTTCCGGAAACAAGAACAGTTCTTGATATTGGCGGACAGGATACCAAAGCCATACAAGTTGATAAATACGGTCTTGTTACAAGTTTCCAGATGAACGACAGATGTGCTGCAGGATGCGGAAGATACCTGGGCTATATTGCTGATGAAATGAGTATTTCGTTGAATGAGCTCGGCCCCATGGCCATGAAGGCGGAAAAGGAAGTAACTATTTGTTCTACCTGTACCGTATTTGCAGGTGCAGAATTGCGTGAGCTAACCAATCTTGGAGAGAAACGGGAAGATATCCTTGGGGGATTGCACAAGGCAATCATTATGCGTGCCATGTCTCTTATTGCACGATCCGGAGGAGTATTTAATGAATTTACATTTACAGGTGGCGTTGCACGAAATCCGGCAGTTATAAAATACCTGGGTCAGCTTGTAAGGGAAAATTATGGAGGTAACATAAAAATAAATATTCATACCGATTCCATATTCATGGGAGCCCTTGGCGGTGCAATGTTTGCCAGAAGGAATATCCAGGTAGATTTACCCAATGTGAAGAAAGAAAAAGTGGCATAAACAAAATACATCCCTTTCCGTTTCATCATAGTTTATGAGGTATTCAGCGAATACCTTTGATGAAAAGTGTCATTGCAAAACATCAGACAAATAGATATTGAAGATATTATTGCCAGGAAAAACCCCGTCTTGCTAAGGCTTCTTCCCTTACCAGTTTTGCAATATATCAAGCGAATTGTCCATCAGGAAGAATTCAACAGGTTCCTGCAACTCACAAGAAATGAATATGCACATGATTTTGTAACCGCAGCTCTTACAAATTTTCAAATACAGGTCATTACTGAAGGGTTAGAGAATATTCCCAAAGAAGGAGGTTGTATTGTTGTCTGCAACCATCCTCTTGGAGGAATTGATGGCATTGCAGTAATGAAAGAAATAGGAGCCGTAAGAAAAGACATTAAGGCATTAGTCAATGATATATTGATGAATCTTGAAAATCTGAACAGCCTGTTAGTGCCAATAAACAAACACGGAAAAAACGGAGCAGATACTGTAAAGTACATAGACCAGGTTTACGCATCAAATGAGTGCGTCATTGTATTTCCTGCGGGACTTGTTTCGCGCAGGCAAAATGGGATAATTAAGGATCTTGATTGGAAAAAGAGTTTCATTACCAAGGCCATTAAATATCAGCGGAATGTAATTCCAGTATACATTGATGCCTGCAACAGCAACTTCTTTTACAGTCTGGCATCCATTCGCAAAACAATTGGAATAAAAGCAAACATTGAAATGTTTTATCTTGTTGATGAGGTATACAAGCAAAAGGGAAAGTTTATTAAACTAACTATCGGCAAGCCCATTTCATATACCACTTTTACAAAAATGCACACAGATCTCTATTGGGCAGGGAAAGTAAAAGAACACGTATATAATTTGAATGAAAGTTAGAATAAAGTATGTATTAATAGCCTGACACTTCTATTTCAGGTCGTTTTCAAAAAAAGAACATTACATCACAGAAATATGCGATACATTGTATTATCCCTTCAGATTATTTATAAAATATACTATTTTATCTTTTTTTCACTTTCACTTACCATTTTATTTCCTTTCTTCTATTTCCTGTTGTCAGACTCAAGGCGCTTTCCAAAAGCTTTCATTTTAATGAGGCTTCACGCTTTTTCATTACTGCTATTTGCAGGTGTTTTCATGAAAATTAAAGGGATAAGCAACATACCCAAAAATGGAGCATATATTATTTGTCCGAATCACAGTTCCTTTTTTGATACCTTTTGTCTTTACAGTATATTCAGCCGATACTTTGTTTTTATAGGGAAGAAAGAAATTGAAAAATGGCCCCTCTTTCATATTTTTTATACTTCAGGAATGAACATTTTGGTGGATAGACAAAATCCCGTAAAATCTATTAACGCCTTAAGAAAAATGTGCACGGAAATTGATAAAGGACATCCTCTTGCGATATTTCCCGAAGGCACTATATCCAAAGAAGCTCCAAAACTTGGTCCCTTTAAATCTGGCGCCTTTGCCATAGCAATTCAAAAGCAAGTACCAATCCTTCCAGTTACATTTGTCACCAATTATAAGCTGCTCGAACGCGGGGGTATCTGGAAGGGCAGAGCGCGGCCGGGAATAGCCGAAATTATTATCCATAAACCAATAAATACTGTGGGGCTAAATAAGAAAAGCATTAACAAGCTTCAGATGGATGTAATGGCCATAATTGATGCCCCCCTGCTAGTTAGTTGAAATGATAGCCTCCGATGCGCCAATCAGATTTTCCCGAATCGCATACATTACAAGCAACGCCCTGTTGTTAATATTGAGCTTACTCATGATGTTCTTTCTGTGAGTTGTTACTGTGTGTACACTGATAAAAAGCCTATCGGCTATCTGTTTGCTTGGAAGCCCTTGTGCAATAAGTTGTAAAACCTGAATTTCACGCTCTGAAATTTTAACTCCATTACAGGAAATATTTGATGAAATAATTACACTCTTCTCCATCAGCAGATCAACAATTTTGCCGCACAAATATTTCTCACCCATTGAAGTGCTATAAATTGATTCGATAATTTCTTCCTTTCCGCAATCACTCCACAAATGGCTCGTAATGCCAAATTCAATAGACTTTGAAACTACTGATTTAGGCATGGGAGGTGTAATTGCTAATATATTTACTTTTGGAAAATGTTCGTGGATGATTGAAATGTCGTCTAAACAAAAATGGCGTGATGAGTAATCAATTATAAGCACATCCGGATTACTGAAGAGTAGCATTTTACTAAGTTCTTCTGCTTTTTCAGCTTCTCCAATTATAGAAAAATCCTTAACCTGCTCAATAAGCGAATTAAGCCCCCTACGTATCAAGTAGCTATTATCAGCAATAAGTATCTTTAATTTACTCATTTATCGTTTGGCGTTTCCAGCGTAAACCATAATTATGCAAAAGTGCGGCTTTTTGCCTCCGATAAATATGATATATATCATTCAATTCTCTTGCCTTAGTTTATACTTTACAAAGGATGGAAAATCCATTTGGGTTCAGGATAAACAAACAGCAGATTTCTGAAAACGGGTTTCTTTCGGACACTCAGTGGCTTAAATTGGAGTGAATGCTTTTGTCAAACCAACTGAAGTAATTGTCGGCAATGAATATTAGCAAAGTGACAATAAATACCTTTTTCAAGGTATTGTATCTTTATTTTATTCATCATTAATTTGCATAGCTTTCATTATAAGAAATCGAACTCTCTTTCACTAAAGTCAGCCTATTAGAATTCGTGTTTATTTATAACCGATATAAATTCCATTAAATAAAAATTGTACAGCATGAAAAGATTTTTTCCGGTGCTCTGTAGCTTAATTAATATTACAACATTCTTTGCGCAGCATGCCGTTATTAAAGGTGTTGTCAGAAACGAGAGCGATGGGGCGGCAATGTCGGAAGTTACTTTAATTATAAACGGGACAACAAGTACAAATACCGATTCAAAAGGCGCATTTCAATTTTCCGAAATCGCAATAGGTACGCACAAGTTGTCTATCACTCTTTTAGGATATGAAAAGACCGAACGCCTGATAAATGTTATTTCTGAAAATGAAATAGTTGAGGTGCCGGAAATAAAGCTAAAATCAAGTGCCATTCAATTTCCTGAGATCGTTATTTCTGAAAGCCCATCCAGTTATTCATATAAATACCAGGGTTCTAACTTTATAGTTTCCTCCAAAGATATCGAGCTAAGCAAGCCTGTTGGAACTGAGGAAATTTTAAAGAAGGTTTCCGGGATCAACGTTTCCGGAGATATGGGTATTTCCAATCGGCTGAATGTTGGCATCAGGGGTTCTTATCCCCGCCGATCGGTCAATATCCTGTTGATGGAAGACGGAACACCCATCGCTCCGGCTCCTTATATAGCACCCGAAGCATATTATAATCCACCCACCGAAAGGCTCGATGGAATAGAAATCATGAAAGGAGCTGATATATTGGCTTATGGAAGCAATACCATGTATGGGGCAATAAATTATATAACCAAGAAGCCTTCCTTAAAACCAACATTAGGGGTTAATCTATCGGCAGGCGAAAACGGGTATCACTCTGAATACCTTACCTATGGCGGAACCTGGGATAAAATTGGAGCTGAGCTGCAGGTATTGAACAAAAATTTCGATGGGTTTCAGGATAATTCCCAATCATCCATCTTTAATACTACTGCAAAATTGCATTCTGAATTAACCACACGTTCATCCGTTTACATGAAGTTAAATTATCACCAGGAGGAGTCGAAGGCAAGTTACAGTGCACTTACGCCATATACATTTAAAGTAGATCCCCTGCAGAACCCCTTTGATGCGGATGATTTGACCACCAAACGCTATGGTGTTGATCTGTTATACAATTACAAACTTAGCAACAGCTTTGTGCTGTCTTCGAAAATTTATGTATCTCAATTTCAGCGCGACTGGTGGAGGCAGGAAAACACATTGATCAAGGCCTCGACCGCCAAAACGTATCTTGGGGATAATTTCTACAATGAAAGGTATTCGTACCTGGATGGGCAGACTTTTGGGAATGACGATTATATAAGAGTTGGGAAAGTAACCGGTGGTAAAGAAAGTACAAGGGCCCGTAATCGTTTGTTCAGAGTAGGAGGAGCTCAACAAACATTAAAGTATAATGTTGATAAAGAGAACTTTAAAATGAATCTCGAAGCAACAATTAAGGGTCACTGGGAATCGTTCGCTAATGTTGAAATAAAAAATGATTCATCCCGCTTTGCCAGAAGCGGAACAATTGACAGGGATCAATATTATGAATTGTCGGCTTACTCAGGTTTTATTAAGGATAAATTAACCTATAATAGAATAGTTTTTACGCCATCTATCCGATATGAATTTGTAAAAATGTATTGCTTCGATAAATTGGCCATTTCTAAAATGAACGGCAATGATGGCAGCAAATATTTCGGAAGTCAAAAAAATGCGTATTCTGGTTTTATTCCAGGGGTTTCAATATCCTACGATTTGATTATTAATCCTTCGAATAAATTGAATATTTTCGGAGGTGTTTACAAGGGCTACACTGCTCCGATAGCCGATAATGCCTTTTTAAACGTTGAAGACGGTGTTGTTTCTGCCCCAACAGTAACCAAGCCGATAAACCGTAAACCCGAAGTAAGTTTAAATTTCGAGGCCGGGATAAGGGGTGATCTGTTGAACAAATTCGCGAACATTCAACTGACCTACTTTAATAATAACGTTAAGAATTATTACTCTGCGGGCAGGAACGAGGCCTTCCAAACATTAGGTGCTGTAAATGTTAATGGAATTGAGTCATCATTAAATCTGTATTTACATAAGCTTTTTAACTCGGAGAATCATGAGGTTATTTTAAACCTGGCAGGGACACTAATGAACGGAACAATTTTAAGCGGCTTACTTAAAGATTCCGATCTGTTAAAAGCCAAGCATACGGATGCCACTAAAACTGAGCTTATTAATAAGATCAATTCAGAAAGAAAAGGGTTTGATGTTTATTATTCGAATGTTGCCGGTCAGGATAGTTTAGTATCAAATAATTTGTCGTTGCCTGATTTTGGTAAAATAAAGCGTCTTGATTTTGTTTTCGATGAGTCGGGTATTTCAAATAATTCAATCCCGTATTTGCCGCCGTTTATTTTAAATGCAGGATTTACCTATACATTCAAGGGGCTAAGTATTGGCGCTAATATTAATTATGTTGCGAGTCAGTATACAGATTATTTAAATTTTGAAAACGAAACAGCGGAGGGGGCCATTGGAAAATTACAGGCTTTCAAAACTATTGATGCGAATATTGCGTATTCATTTGAAAGGCATAAGACAAAATACTTAAATGGATTGTGTCTTTTTGTGGCAGCAAAGAACATCACAAATGAAGTGTATCAGGCATCACGGTTACACAGGCTTTCTTCCGGAATTATGCCTGGCGGCTTCAGACAAATCAACGCTGGTCTTAAATTTAATTTTTGATTTTAATCAGGCAAGTAACGGATTAATATAGTTAATCCCCGATAGAAATATACAGTTGGCATCCAATAGATAATATGCATGCCTATTTAAGACCTGTCGTCTCCTTTTTAATTAAATAATACATAGCCAAACCACATTTTATAAGGGCTAGGCAGAGTATTTTCTCCGAAAACACTTCCTCTCTCAAAGTATGATACACATCATAGAATAATTGTCCATTTCATTGTTTCTTTATTACATCCAATTTGTCATTATTCAACGTGGTAATTTCATCCAAGAGATGATAGAAACCTGAGATTACTGCTCACGGTTTTTCGATATGAATAAGGCAAGTTGTATACTAACTTCTATATAGAAAAAAAATGGAAAAAACCTTTTATACCCTGGGAGTTGATGTAGGAAGTAACTTTATTAAAGTAGCTCTCGTGGACTATTCAGATAGCCCCAAAATAATTGACAAGCATACCGAAAAGATACGGAAGCGGAATCCTACAACGGTTGCAGATGAAATGATCCACACTATGCTTCAGAAAAACGGGTTGAAGGATAATGACATTGCTTACCTCGCTTCAACTGGTGAGGGAGATTTGGTAAAACGTAAGCGTGGTCACTTCTATGGGATGACGACACACTCCAAAGGCGCGAACTTCTTTTTCCCTGATGCAAAATCAGTAGTAGATATGGGAGCTCTTTATGTTCGGGCAGTAAAAGTTGCAGAAGATGCGAGGGTATTGGATTACAAGATGACCGGTCAATGTGCATCCGGCTCCGGTCAATTCGTTGAAAACATTTCGCGCTATTTGGGATTATCTATAGAAGAGGTGGGTGATATCTCTCTCATGGCCGAGGATGCTGAAGTCTCATCAGGGATTTGCGCAGTCCTCGCAGAAACTGATGTAATCAACATGGTTTCACGCGGAATAACTACTCCTAATATCATTAAAGGAATTCATATTTCTATAGCAGGACGAATTATTAAGCTTCTGAGTTCGCTCAAGGCTGAATCGCCTATAATTCTGACAGGGGGCATGTCTCTTAACAAAGGAATGATTCAGGCTATCGAAGAGTCCTTGTTGGAGACCGGGAAGAAATTTGTCATTAAAACTCATCCCGATGCCATATATGCAGGGGCAATAGGCGCTGCACTATGGGGAGGCTTTCGACATATTAAACTGAAGGAAAAACAAGCTGTCTTATCGTAATGCAATACTTAAAAGCTGACAAAGAATTAGGAGATGTAATTCCCAATATCGCATTGATGTTGAAGAGGAGTGCGGACCGATTTCCCGACCATATCGTCTATGCAGAAAAGCAAAATGGCAGCTATA
>JAEUTS010000424.1 GCA_016787005.1 Bacteroidia bacterium | reverse complement strand
AATTCCGGCGATTAAGACAACAAAAAAAAGGACAACAAGTACCAATGTTATGATTAAACCTGTGATTGTAGCCAATACATATTTAAAAAACTGCTTCATAGCGATGTAGTGTTAAAAATTTAAGCAATATTAATTAATAATATTCAAGCACCTTGTATATATTGTATGAACGGTTCGTCTATAATGAGAACGGTTATACCACCAATGTTTAATTTATTTCACATTGTATTGAATAACCCTGAATAACGCAATTAGGATCCGCCTGCGGCGGACCACTAAATAGTTTTTGCAATTGCGTCATTCGGGATAAGCCAAATGCAATCGTACAATTCACGCCCATTATGCCCCGCTTAAATGGGGTTCAATTTGGCTAATTGTTAATCTTATGCTAATAATAAAGTTTGGCTGAAATTGAAAAATTTTGTTATTTAACACCATATATTTATGAAATAGCCATAAACCTTAGGTATACCAACCAAAATGAATATGGAGTATTCCATCTGAAAATTAAGAATTTACAAGTTATACACAGATGAAAAAGGCCTACCTCTTACTTGGATCCAATTCCGGCAACCGCCGGCAGAATCTTTTAGACGCATTGCAGCATATTGAAAATTATGCCGGCAAAGTGATAAAAAGCTCATCGGTATATGAAACAGCCCCCTGGGGCAATCCCGATCAACAAAATTTTTTCAACCAGGCTGTTTTGATCGAAACTCACATGGAACCAACCATACTATTACACGAATTGCTGGCCATTGAACGCCTTTTGGGCCGAAAGCGCGGCGAAAATGAAGCTGAAAAATGGGCTCAACGTATAATTGACATAGATATTCTGTTTTACAATAACGACACCCTTCAAACTGAGCAGCTTACAATACCTCACCCCCGCTTGCATGAGCGAAATTTTGCTTTAAAACCAATGCTGGAACTGGCTCCCGACCACAAACATCCTGTAACAGGCAAAAACATTGAACATTTGGCTAAAAACTGCACGGATACCCTATCTGTTACAAAAATTAACTAAGCTATTTTCTTGAACACCTTTCATAAGCTACTGAAAGTCAAGCGAATGACTGCAGGACAGGCATGAAATATCTATATCCATTTTCGGTTTGTATATTGTAAAGCATTTGGCCATTACATCTGAACTACCCATTAGCTTTATGCAGCAGATAAGGCTCGTAATATATCATTTTTTTCACCCTATTCGCTCATCCTACTCGTTTCATAATAAGAAACTTACAAATATCTTTCATATTTTAAAAAAATGCTTATTTTTGCACCTGTCTGAAGAAAACCTTCAACCAAACACCAAACAAGAAAAACTTTTACTAATGAAAAATAGAACGTTACAAACTCTGGGGCTTGCAGTAATTGCGGCCATCGGATTTACAGCCTGCGACGGGTTGGGTAAAATGGTAAAAAAAGCCAATACTGTTCAATACACCGTTACGCCGAATCCTATTGAAATGCATGGCGATACTGTAACGGTTACTGTTGCCGGCAAATTCCCGCCAAAATATTTTGGTAAAAAAGTGGTGCTTACAGTTACACCTGTAATTAAATATAATGGCGGTGAAAAGGAACTTAAGCCAACTACTGTCATTGGCGAAAAGGCAGTTGGTACAGGAACTAAAGTTCCATATGCAATGGGCGGAAGTTTCTCTTATTCAGACCGTACTGCATATGTAAAAGGAATGGAAAGAGCCACTGTTGAAGTAAAAGCTTCTGGCCAGGTGAAAAAGAAAATAAAAGAACTTCCAATGGCAAAAATTGCGGATGGAACAATGGTTACTTCTTTACTTGTAAAAAGCGATGAGAAATCGATCATGGGCAAAGATGCCTTTACTAAAACTAAACCGGTTTCCGCGAACTCTGTAATTTACTACGTTGTAAATCAATCAAATGTTCGTCCCGGAGAAATGAATAACGCTGAAATGAAAGCGTTCAAAGAGTTTGTTGAAAAGGGACTTGCAAAAGGTTATATGCTGAAAAATGTTTCAGTTTCCGCTTACGCTTCTCCGGATGGAGAACAAAGCCTCAACTCTAACTTAGCTACAGAGCGTGCTACTTCGGCCTCTAAAGCGCTGATGGGCATGTTCAAGGACAAGAAAACAAAATTTGAGGCCGGACAGAAAGAAGAATTCTACACCAATGTAGGAAAAGGCGAGGACTGGGAAGGTTTTAAGTCTATGATGGAACAATCAGAAATAAAAGATAAAGAACTTATCTTACGTGTATTGACTATGTATTCTGATCTTGACCAACGTGAGAAAGAAATAAAAAATCTTTCTAAAACATACACCGAAGTATCAGACAAGATTCTTCCAAAATTGAGAAGGTCAATGATTACATTAAGCGGTGAAGAATTAAGCAGAACAGATGAGCAGATCATTGCACTTGCTACCTCTACCCCTGACAGTCTTTCTGTTGAAGAATTATTGTATGCAGGCGCTAACCTTACAAAGGATATTAACACAAAACTCAGCATTTACAAAGCAGCTGAAAGAATGTATCCTACTGATTGGAGAGCGATCAACAACGCGGGATGTATTTATTTGATGCAGAACAAAGTGAATGACGCTGAAGTACAATTTGACAACGCAGCTAAGCTGGATGCAAAAAATACTGCAGTTAAAAATAATCAGGGTATTGTTGCACGTTGGAAAGGCGATCGTAACAAAGCAACGGCATTTTACAAAGATGCTGCAGGCGCAGGCCCTGAAGTTAATTACAACATGGGAATTATTGATATTATGAATGGCAGCTACGCCAGCGCGGTATCAAATTTCGGAAGTTATGAGGCCTTTAACATGGCTCTGGCAAAAGTGTTGAACGGCAGCGCAGATGCAGCGGTTCAAACAATTGACGCTTCTGATGATAAAGACACTGCTTTGGGTTATTACCTGAAAGCTATTGTTGGCGCCCGTAATGGCAAATCCGACATGGCTATTAATAATCTGAAAACAGCTATTGGCAAGGATTCTACATTCAAGTCAAAAGCAGCAGACGATGTTGAATTTATCAAACTAAGAGAAAATGCTGACTTCAAAGCATTAGTTCAATAAGCTTTAATACTATTTTCAAAAACGGCTCCGAAGTTCGGAGCCGTTTTTATTTTGAGCCTGCACTGCCCTCTCCCTCTTTGACTTTGCTCAGGACAGGAAAGGGGAGGGTTCAACGCTCAGCTCATAGAAGTATGGCTATTTATTAATTTCTTTGCAGCTTCAAGAATAAGTCCCAGATCACGATCCCTGCGCTAACCGCTACATTCAGCGAATGTTTAGTGCCTACTTGTGGAATTTCAATGACACCGTCACAAAGATTCACGATCTCTTGGTCCACCCCTTTAACTTCATGGCCAAATACAACTGCAATTTTTTTTTGCGGGGCAGGCTGGAATTGATCCAGGTTTATTGAAGCATCCGCCTGCTCAATGGCATATACCTTAAAGTCACTCCGCTTTAACTGCTGAATAGCCTCAATCGTTGTTTTATAATAGGCCCAGTTTACTGTAACTGTCGAACCCAAAGCAGTCTTTTGAATTTCCTTATTCGGAGGTGTCCCTGTAATACCACACAAATAAAGTGAATCAACCAGGAAGGCATCAGCTGTACGAAATACAGAGCCAACATTATGTAAACTGCGGACATTGTCAAGCACCACAATAATGGGCGTTTTCGATGACTTTTTAAATTCATCGACTGTTTTTCGGTTTAATTCTTCGTTCAATAGTTTGCGCATATACAAAGATGGGGAATTTTGTTATCTGTTGCTGGTTGTCGGGACTATTGACTACAATAAATTAACAACCTGCAACTTTCTTCAATACTGTTAAAAACTTTAAAACCTTCACTTAAATTGTATTTGTATTTTAGCTCAATGGCTGTAAACAGAAGTATGATAAAAAGTGCAGCATCCCCGGTGGAAACACCGCTGATGAAGCAATACTATGCCATTAAAGGAAAATATCCTGATGCCTTGTTGTTGTTTCGTGTTGGTGATTTTTATGAAACTTTTGGAGAAGATGCTGTTAAAACAGCAGGGATACTGGGCAT
This sequence comes from Bacteroidia bacterium, assembly GCA_016787005.1. GTDB lineage: Bacteria > Bacteroidota > Bacteroidia > JABDFU01 > JABDFU01 > JABDFU01. The sequence goes on along the minus strand of JAEUTS010000424.1, from coordinate 1,290 downwards.
TGTTCTTACCCGACGGGCCAATGGATCAGCCTCATTCATAGAATTGGCGGGATTCCCCCACCACTCGCTCGACACCTATTTGCCAAAATTAGTCCGTGCCGGACAACGTGTTGCTATATGCGACCAATTGGAAGATCCCAAAATGACTAAAACCATTGTAAAACGAGGCGTTACTGAACTGGTAACTCCGGGCGTTTCATACAATGACAAAGTACTTGATCATAAAACAAATAATTTTCTGGCAAGTGTGGCCTTAAGCGAAAATCTTGCGGGCGTATCTTTCCTGGATGTATCAACCGGCGAATTTCTTGTCGCGCAGGGAACATTGGAATATGTAGATAAACTTTTACAAAGCTTCCGTCCAAGTGAAGTGTTGTTCCAGAAGAATAAAAAGAAACAATTCCTTGAGGCATTCGGTGAAAAATTCTATTCATACGGACTTGATGATTGGGCTTTTACACATGAGTTTGGTCACGAGTCCCTCCTGAAACATTTTAACACCAAATCGCTTAAAGGTTATGGTATTGAAAGCCTCGACACTGGTATTATTGCAGCAGGCGTAGCATTGCATTACTTAGCCGAAACACAGCATGATAAAGTAAAACACATCACCGCAATTTCACGCATTGAAGAAGAAAAGTATGTATGGCTGGATAAATTCACGATACGCAACCTCGAACTATTCGGATCTTATAATGAAAACGCCAATACGCTCATCAATGTAATTGATCAGACCATTTCACCCATGGGATCCCGTATGCTTAAGCGCTGGCTGGCCCTGCCATTAAAAGACAAAACACCTATTGATGACCGGCTTGAATGTGTTGATTATTTTTTGACCAATGAAGAGATAGCGAATCAGATAGGCGTTCATATAGAGTCTGTGGGCGACCTTGAACGTATTGTTTCAAAAGTCGCCACTGCACGCATATCGCCTAAAGAAGTCGCGCAATTAAAACGCGCTTTATCCGCTATTCAACCTATAAAAGAATTGCTGGACAAAGCTGAAAATATTTCTTTAAGGAAAATCGGCGAACAGCTCAATCCGTGTAAAACAGCTATCGATAAGATAGAGAAAGAGCTGCAGCCTGAACCTCCTTTTTTGGTTCACAAAGGGAATGTGATTGCAGAAGGCGTTAATGCCGAATTGGATGAGCTTCGTAAAATCGCATATTCAGGTAAGGACTATTTGTTACAGATTCAGCAACGTGAATCGGAACGGACAAACATTCCTTCATTGAAAATTGCTTTTAACAGTGTGTTTGGTTATTACCTGGAAGTTACAAATAC